>NZ_BAABIB010000127.1:0-18070 GCF_039542405.1 Amycolatopsis dongchuanensis | reverse complement strand
CAACATGATCAACTACCGGACCGGCCAGCCGCCCACCGGGTTACGAGACATCCCTTAGCGTCGGTGCCGTGACGACGAGAGCGCATGCCGAGTTCGCCGTGATCGCGGCCGTCGGCGCGGTGCTCGTGGTCGGCTACCTGGACTTCGCACTGGTCCGCCTCGTCGACCCGATCACCGATCCGGTCAGCGACTACGTGTTCCACAACGGGTTGCTGTTCGTACTGGCCGTGGCGTTGCTGATGGCGGGCGGGATCGCGACCCTGGCCGGGGCGAGCCGCGCCGGTGTCGTACCGCCGAGGTCAGCGATAATCCTTTTTAGACTATGGATTGCCGGACTGGCCCTCGTGGCGGTGTTCCCCGCCAACCCCACTGTGGACGTGTCGACCACCTCCGGCAGCATCCACCGGCTCGGCGGCGCGGTCTTCCTGACCTGTCTCCCCTTCGCGTCATGGCTGCTGTCCAGGACCCTGGCAGCAGATCCACTGTGGACGATCACCGCAGAGCGGCTCCGGTGGTGCGCGCTGGTGACCTTCGTGACCGGCGGGCTCTTCGGCCTCGCGCAGTTCCTGCCCTGGCTGCCGCTGGGCCTGCTGGAGCGGATCGCGCTGGCCGCGCAGGTGCTGCTGGTCGTCGTGCTGGCGCTGGAGATCAGGCGGGTGGCGCGATGATCGTCCTCGCGATCCTGCTCGCCGTGGCGGCGGCCTCCTGTTTCGCCGCCTCGGTTTCCCTACAGCACGGTGCGGTGCGCGAGACCGGCCACGGGCTGTCCCCGCGCCTGATGCGGTCGCGCCGCTGGCTCGCCGGGACCGCGCTGGGGGCGACCGGCGCCGGCCTGCACGTCGTCGCGCTCGCGCTGGCGCCGCTGGCGGTGGTGCAGCCGATTGGCGTGCTGAGCCTCGTGCTCACGGTGGTGTTCAGCAGCCGCGCCCGGCTGTCCGCGGTGCTGGCGGTGTGCGTCGGCACGGCAGGGTTCGTCCTCGTCGCCGCCACGTCGACCGCCGCGTCGGCCGACGTGGACCCCGTGGGCGTGCAGGCGCCGGTGCTGGGCGCGCTCGTGCTCGCCGGCCTCGCCGTCGCCGTCAGAGGGCGGCTGCGTTGCCTGCTGCTCGCCACGGCCGCGGCCGTCCTTTTCGGACTCGGCTCCGCACTCATCAGGGCCGCCACCCAGGACTTCGCGCTGTGGCCTGCCGCCGAATCCGCGGTGCTGATCCTGCTGGGCGGCTGGCTGGTGCACCGCGCCTACGACAGCGGCTCCCCGGCGGTCGTCGTGGGTGCCACGACGGTCGTCGACCCCATCACCGGCGTCGCCGTCGGGCTCTGGCTCTACGGCGAGTCGGCGGTGCTGGCACCGGGGCAGGCGGTCGCACTGGCGGCCTTCGCGGCCCTCTCCGTCACCGGTGTGCTCGTGCTCGCGAAAGAAACCCCTCCACAGAAAGGAACCCGCATGCCGCACGGCGACGGGCTGAAGATCCTCATCGGCGCGGACACGTTCCCGCCGGACATCAACGGCGCGGCGAACTTCGCCGGGCGGCTCGCGCAGGGCCTGGCCGGGCGCGGGCACGACGTGCACGTGGTCAGCCCCGCGACCGCGGTGCCGATCGGGGCCCGTGGCATCACGCGGCACCCGGTGTCCTCGGTGCGCACCCCGTTCCACCCGACGTTCCGCGTGAGCCCGCCGTGGCGCGCGATCCGCGAGGCGGAGGCGGTGCTGCGGCGGGTCCGGCCCGACGTGGTCCACGTCCAGTCCCACTTCCCGGTCGGCCGCGCGGTGCTGCGGGCCGCCCGCAGGCAGGGGATCCCGGTGGTGGCCACGAACCACTTCATGCCGGAGAACCTGCTGGGGTACGTGCCGGTGCCGCGCGCGCTGCGCGGGCCGGTGGTGCGGTGGGCGTGGCGTGATCTCGTGCGGGTGTTCGGCGCGGCACAGGTCGTCACCGCGCCGACGCCGCGTGCGGTGGACCTGCTGACCACCCACGGCATGCCGGGCAGCCCGCTCGCGATCTCGTGCGGGATCGACCTCGCGCACTACCCGCCGCACGAGACCGCCGGGAAGACGGTGCTGTTCGTCGGGCGCCTCGACGCGGAGAAGAACGTGGACGAGCTGATCAGGGCGGTGGCCGTGCTGCCGGACGTGCGGGCGGAGATCGTCGGCGACGGCGGCTGCCGCCTGGCGCTGACCGCGCTCGCCCGGGAGCTGGGAGTCGCGGACCGGGTCCGCTTCCGCGGGTTCGTGTCCGACGCCGAACTCGCGCACGCCTACCGCGAGGCCGACCTGTTCTGCATGCCGGGCACCGCCGAGCTGCAGAGCCTCGCCACGATGGAGGCGATGGCGGCGGGACTGCCGGTGGTGGCCGCCGACGCGGTCGCCCTGCCGCACCTGGTCAGGGACGGGGTCACCGGGTTCCGGTACCCGCCCGGCGACGTGCCCCGGCTGGCCGCGGCCATCGGGGAGGTCCTCG
This sequence comes from Amycolatopsis dongchuanensis, assembly GCF_039542405.1. Taxonomy (NCBI): domain Bacteria; kingdom Bacillati; phylum Actinomycetota; class Actinomycetes; order Pseudonocardiales; family Pseudonocardiaceae; genus Amycolatopsis; species Amycolatopsis dongchuanensis. Next base: position 15,611 of record NZ_BAABIB010000127.1, on the reverse strand, counting down.
GCAGCCCGGCCACGGCGACCGCGATGGGCAGGGCGGGCCGCGAGCTGGTCTCGCGTCATGAGATCGGGCACACCCTCGACGCCTTCGAGGCCGCCTACCGGAGCTGCTGGGCGGAGGAGCCGCTACCCGCGGCCGGCTGAGCCGGGACGTCCACTGTGGACAGCGGATTTCAGTATCTGGGAAGTCGTCCGGAAGGCCCTCCCGCGTTTTAGCGTGATCGTGTGTCCCTCCGATCCGCATCCCGTCTCCTGCCTCTCGCCGCCGTCCCTGTGCTGCTCGCGGCCGCCTGCTCGGCGGGCGCGAGCAGCACCGACGCCGGGCCGCCCCGGCCCGGCGGCACGCTGACGCTCGCCGTCGGCTCGAACCCCGACTGCCTGGACCCGCAGCAGGCCAGCACGAACGCGAGCCTCAACGTGGGGCGGCAGCTCGTCGATTCGCTCACCGACCAGGACCCGCGGACCGGCGAGATCAAGCCGTGGCTCGCCGACACCTGGCAGGTCAACGCGGACGCCACGAGCTTCACGTTCCACCTGCGCCCCGGTGCGACGTTCTCCGACGGCACCCCGGTCGACGCCGCGGCCGTCAAGACCAGCTTCGACGGCATCAAGGCGCTGGGCGTCAAGGCGGCGCTGGGCTCGGGGTACCTGGCCGCGTACCGGGGAGCGGCCGTCGTGGACCCGCAGACCGTGCGGCTGGACTTCTCCGTCCCCAGCGCGCAGTTCCTGCAGGCCAGCTCGACGATGTCGCTCGGCGTGCTCGCCCCGGCCGCCTACGCGAAGACCCCTGACCAGCGCTGCCAGGGGGACGGGCTGATCGGCTCCGGGCCGTTCGTGTTCACCAGCTTCAAGCAGAACTCGGACGTCGTGCTGAGCAAGCGCAAGGGCTACGCGTGGGGCTCCTCGCTGTGGCAGCACCAGGGCGAGGCGTACCTCGACGCGATCGACTACAAGATCGTGCCGGAACCGGGTGTGCGCACGGGCAGCCTGCTGTCGGGGCAGCTGTCGGCGACCACCGAGGTGCAGCCGGTCGACGAGGCGCAGTTCCAGGGCGGCGGTTTCGGCGAGCAGACGCGGCCCAACCCGGGCATCGTGTTCAACCTGCACGCCAACACCACGCGCGGCGTGCTGACGGACGAGGCCGTGCGGCAGGCGGTGAGCGCCGGGATCAACCGGCAGGAGGTCGTCGACACCGTCCTGAGCCCGAACTACAAGCCCGCTACCAGCATCCTCGCCACGACGACCCCGCTGTACACCGACCTTTCGCCGGAACTGGCGTACAACCCGTCCCGCGCCACGCAGCTGCTCGACGCCGCGGGCTGGGTCCCCGGGCCGGACGGCATCCGCGTCAAGAACGGGCAGCGGCTGTCCGCGGCGGTCATCTTCTCGCCGGTGTTCAACCAGAACCAGAGCGTGCTGGAGCTGATCCAGCAGCAGCTCCGCAAGATCGGCTTCGACCTGCGCATCGAGCTGCACACCACCGCCGAGACGACGCAGCTGCAGCAGGCGGGGAACTACGAGTTCCTCTGGTACAACGTGACCCGCGCCGACCCGGACATCCTGCGCAACATCTTCTCCACCAAGGCGGGCAACCGCAGCAAGCTGGCAGCGGGCAACCCGCTCGACGCCCAGCTGGACGCGCAGGCGGCCGCGCTCGATCCCGCGGTGCGGAAGCCGGCGGCGGAGCAGGCGCAGCGGCTGGTCGTCGAGCACGCCTACGCCATCCCGGTGTTCGAGCTGACCCAGGTGGTCGCGTTCGGGCCGCAGGCGCACGCGATCGGGTTCGAGGCGTCGTCGCGGCTGCAGCTGTTCGACACGTGGGTGTCGGGCTCGTGACCGGCTACCTGCTGCGGCGGGCCGGGCAGGCGCTCGTCGTGCTGTGGGCGGCGTTCACGCTGTCGTTCGTCCTGCTGTACCTGCTGCCGGGTGACGCCGTGCTGGCGAAACTCGGCGGTGGTGAGGCGGCGGCGACCGTGACGGGTGCGCAGCTGGCGCAGGCGCGTGCCGAGTACGGGCTGGACGACCCGTGGCCGGTGCAGTACGGAAAGCGCTTGCTGTCGGCGCTGCACGGCGACTTCGGCCGGTCCATCGCGACGGGTGACAGCGCCACGCACATGGTGGTGGCCGCGTTGCCGCCGACACTCGCGGTGGCCGGGCTCGGGCTCGTGCTGGCGGTCGTGCTCGGTGGCGGGGCCGCGCTCGCGGGCACGTACACGCGGGCGCGCTGGCTGGGCACGCTGCTGCTTTCACTGCCACCGCTGGGCATCTCGCTGCCGGTGTTCTGGGTGGGCCTGGTGCTGGTGCAGATCTTCTCGTTCCAGCTGCGGCTCCTGCCCGCGCTGGGCAACCAGGGGTTCGCGTCGGTGATCCTGCCCGCGCTGACGATCTCCCTGCCGACGGGAGCGGTGATCGGGCAGGTGCTGGCGAAGAGCCTGCGCACGCAGCTCGCCGAGCCGTACGTCGAGACGGTGCGGGCCAAGGGCGCTTCCCGGTCCCGTGTCCACTTCGGACACGCCTTGCGCAACGCCGCGATGCCCGTGCTGACGATGGTCGGCGTGGTCGCCGGACAGCTGCTCGCGGGCTCGGTGGTGACGGAGACCGTGTTCTCGCGTGACGGGGTCGGGCGCATCACCACCTCGGCGGTCACCGGGCAGGACATCCCCGTCGTGCAGGCCGTGATCGTGCTCGCCGCGTTCTTCTTCGTCGTGGTGAACCTCGCCGTCGACCTGCTGTACCCGCTGCTCGACCCGCGGGTGCGGCGGGATCCGGTGGCGCGGGCCGGGAAGGAGCTGGTCCATGGCTGACGTACTCGCGGTGCGCGCCCGCGCCGGGTTCGTGCTGCGGCGGCCCGGGCTGGTGCTGGCGGTGCTGGTGCTCGTCGTCGTGGTGGCGTGGGCGCTCGCGCCGGACCTGTTCACCTCCTACGACCCGCTCGCCGGGGTGCCGCGGCAGAAACTCCAGGCCCCGTCGGGTGCGCACCTGTTCGGCACCGACGAGACCGGGCGCGACGTGTTCGCGCGCGTGGTGCACGGGGCCGCGCTTTCCCTGCGGGCCACGGTTTCCGCGGTGCTCATCGCGCTGGTCGCCGGGTCGGTGCTCGGGCTCGTCGCGGGTGCCCGTGGCGGCTGGCTCGACTCGGTGCTGATGCGCGTGATGGACGTGCTGCTCGCCGTGCCGCCGATCCTGCTGTCGCTGGCGCTGGTCACCGGGCTGGGGTTCGGCACGACGAAGGTCGCGATCGCCGTGGGCGTGGCGAACGTGGCGCACTTCGCGCGGCTCATGCGTGCGGAGGTCCTGCGTGTGCGGGGCAGCGTCTACGTCGAGGCGGCCCGCGCGGGCGGGGTGCGCTGGTTCGGGGTGCTGACCCGGCACATCCTGCCCAACGCGGCCGGGCCCGTGATCGTGCTGGCCGTGCTGACGTTCGGCACCGCGGTGCTGGAGATCTCCGCGCTGAGCTTCCTCGGCTACGGCGCGGCGCCACCCACGCCGGAGTGGGGCTCGCTCGTCGCGGGCGGGCGCGCGTACCTCGCGAGCGCGTGGTGGATGACCACGCTGCCCGGGCTGGTGATCGCCGCGGTGGTGCTGTCCGCGAACCGCGTTTCCCGTGCCCTGGAGGGAGAACGGCATGACTGACCTGCTCGTGGTCAAGGACCTCGCGGTGTCCTACCGGGTGCGCGGCGGTACGGTGCCCGCGGTGCGCGGGGTCGACTTGTCCGTCCGGAGTGGACAGTGCCTCGCCGTGGTCGGCGAGTCGGGCTCGGGCAAGAGCACCACCGCGCACGCGGTGCTCGGGCTGTTGCCGAAGGGCGGCCGCCTGGAGCGCGGGTCGATCACCTTCGACGGGCAGGAGCTGACCGGGCTGTCCGAGAAGGCGTGGCGGCAGGTGCGCGGGCGGCGGATCGCGTTGATCCCGCAGGACCCCGGCGTGTCGCTGGACCCCGTGAAGCGCGTGGGCGACCAGGTCGCGGAAACCCTGCTGGTGCACGGGCTGGCGACCCGCCGCAGTGCGCCTGCCGAAGCCGCGGATCTGCTGCACCGCGCGGGGATCGACGACCCGGCGCTGCGGGCGCGGCAGTACCCGCACGAGCTGTCCGGTGGGCTGCGCCAGCGGGTGCTGATCGCGGCGGCGCTCGCGGGCAGGCCGCGGCTGGTCGTCGCGGACGAGCCGACGAGCGCACTCGACGTGACCGTGCAGCGCCGCATCCTCGACCACCTGCAACAGCTGGCCTCCGAGGAGAACCTCGCGCTGCTGCTCATCACCCACGACCTGGGCGTCGCCGCCGACCGGGCCGACGAGATCGCGGTGATGTCACAGGGGGTGGTCGTCGAACGCGCGCCGAGCGCGGAACTGCTGGCCACCCCGGGGCACGCCTACACGCGGCAGCTGCTGTCCGCGGCGCCCAGCCTGTCCGCCGAACCACTGCGCCCGCGGCGTGCCGAGGGAGAGCCGCTGGTCGAGGTTTCGGGACTGCGCAAGGACTTCGGCCCGGTGCGGGCGGTGGACGACGTGTCGTTTTCCCTCGCTCGCGGGCGGACTCTGGCGCTGGTCGGCGAGTCCGGCTCCGGCAAGTCCACCACCGCGCGCCTGCTGCTGCGGCTGGAAACCCCGGGCGCCGGGACGATCCGGTTCGACGGGCAGGACGTCACCGGCCTGCGGGGCGAGGCGTTGCGGCGGCTGCGGCGGCGGATGCAGCTGGTCTACCAGAACCCGTACGCGGCGCTGAACCCGAAGCTGACGATCGCCGACCTGGTGACCGAACCGCTGCGGGCGTTCAAGGCGGGCGGGCGCGGTGACGCGGCGTTGCTGGACCAGGTCGCGCTGCCGTCGAGCATGCTCAAGCGCAAACCCGCGGAACTGTCCGGCGGGCAGCGGCAGCGCGTCGCGATCGCGCGGGCGCTGGCGTTGCGGCCGGACCTGGTGGTGTGCGACGAACCGGTGTCCGCTTTGGACGTTTCGGTGCAGGCGCAGATCCTCGACCTGCTGGTGCGCCTGCAGGACGAGCTGGGGTTGGCGTACCTGTTCATCTCGCACGACCTCGCCGTGGTGCGGCAGATCGCTGACAGCGTGGGGGTGTTGCGTGCGGGGAAGCTCGTCGAGTACGGCCCTGCGGACGAAGTCCTGCACCGGCCCTCGCACGAGTACACGAAGGAACTGCTCGCGGCGATCCCGGGACGGGCGAAGGAGGTGGCGTGAAGTTCGCCTTGTTCTCGCTCGTCGCGCACTACGGCGGCGGCAGCCAGCACGAGCGGTTGCGGCGCGTGATCGACGAGGCCGTGTTCGCGGAGGAGCTGGGGTTCGACGCGTACGGGGTGGGGGAGCGGCACGGTGAGCCGTTCCTGTCTTCCGCCCCGCCGGTGCTGCTCGCGGCCGTCGCGGAACGCACGGCACGCGTGCGGCTGCTGACCACGCTGACGGTGATCAGCGTGCTGGACCCGGTCCGCGTCGCCGAGGACTACGCGACGGTGGACCAGCTGTCGGGCGGGCGGCTGGAGCTGATGATCGGCAAGGGCAACGATCCCCGGCACTTCCCGCTGTTCGGGCTGGAGGAGGCGCGGCAGTGGGAGTACCAGGAGGAGAAGTTCGAGCTGCTGCGGCGGCTGTGGTACGAGGAGGAGGTGACGTGGTCGGGCCGGTTCCGGCCGCCGCTGGACGCGGTGACCACCCAGCCGCGGCCGTTCACCGCGCGGCCGCGGATCTGGCACGGCAGCGCGTCGAGCACCGAGTCCACCGAGCTGGCGGCCAAGTGGGGTGACCCGCTGTTCACCGCCAACGGTTTCCACCCCAAGCGGAAGTACGCCGAGCTGATCGACCACTACCGCCGCCGCTGGGTGGACTACGGCCGCGACCCGGCGGATGCGCTCGTCGGCTCGGGTGCGGGCGGGCTGTACGTGGCGAAGACGTCCCAGGAGGCGGTGGACGGGTTCCGGCCGCACTTCGAGGCGCTCGTGAAGACCCCGGCGTACCAGCACAACCGGTCGGAGTTCACGACGCTGGAGGAGAAGATCGCGGGTGGCTCGGCGCTCGTCGGCAGCCCGCAGCAGGTGATCGACAAGATCGCCGACTACCACGCCTCGTTCGGGCACCAGGTGCAGGCGGTGTCCGTGGACGGCCTCGGCGCCGGCGAGGCCAGGGACGTGCTGGAGTTGTTCGCGGCGGAGGTGATGCCCGTCGTCCGGCGGGAGCTGCCGTCCGCGGTGTGGGGGTAGGAGTTGCGTAACGCGGGGTGGGGTGACGGAATGCAGAACCCTTGTCGGCGGCCAAGGGGGTAGCCACCGCCCGGCCGGGAGTTGCGTAACGCGGCGCCGGGGTGACGGCTGGGGCATGCAGGGCAAGTCGCCACCACCGAAGCGGCGCCGTGTGAGAGAAGCCGCCGTCCGCGGTGTGGGGGTAGCCGCCCGCAGGTGGGAGTTGCGTAACGCGGGGTCGCGCCCGTCGTGCGGCGGAACCCCCGTCCGCGACCAAGAGGATAGCCATCGCCCACCAGGTGGGAGTTGCGTAACGCGAGGCGGGGTGACGCCTGGGACATGCAGGGCACGGCGCCACCACCGAAGCGGCGCCGTGCGAGAGAAGCCGCCGTCCGCGGTGTGGAGGTAGCCAGCGCCCAGGCGCGAGTTGCGTAACGCCGGGTCGCGCCCGTCGTGCGGCGGAAACCCTCGTCCCCGGCCAAGGGGGTAGCCACCGCCCGGGCGCGCATTGCGTAACGCGGCGCCGGAGTGACGGAATGCGACACCCTCCTCCCCAGCCAAAGGGGTAGCCACCGCGCCCGCCACCGGGTAGGAATTGCGTAACGCGAGGCGGGGTGACGGAAGGCGGACGGGGTGGCCGGGGACTGCGCGGTGTGCGGCAAGCCGCTGCCTCGTCGCGGGCGTGGCCGGGGTGCGGTCTACTGCTCGGGCGCGTGCCGTCAGCGGGCCTACCGGACGCGCCGGTCGCCCTCCGGGGAGGAGGCCGTCACCGGACTCGTCGCCGAGATCGAGCGGCGGGTCAAGGGGCTGGCGCTCCGGCCGCCCGGCACGTTCTACGAGGACGTCAGCACCCTGTCCACCCAGGTGGGGCGCCTGCGGCGGATCGCGCGGCTAGCGGCCGAAAACGTCACGCCCGACGCCGTTACGGAATCGCCGGGCCTGGACGAGATCGCGTTCGCCGGGCTGGTCGAGCCGCACCGGGGTGAGCTGCGCGTGCACTGCTACCGGATGACCGGCTCGTACGACGACGCCGACGACCTGGTCCAGGAGACGCTGCTCAAGGCGTGGCGCCACCGCGACGACCTCGAAGACCTCGATTCGGTGCGGTCCTGGCTGTACCGCGTCGCCACCAACGCCTGCCTCGACTTCCTCCGCCGCGCCCAACGCAGGCCACTGCAGTACGAGCCGGTGCCGGGCATCGACTCCGGAGACGGCGAGCCACCGGCCCGTTTCCCCTGGTTGCAGCCCTATCCCGACGAGGCGGACCCGGACGTGGCCGCCGTGTCGCGGGAGACGATCGAGCTGGTTTTCCTGGCCGCGATCCAGTTCCTGCCACCCCGGCAGCGGGCCGTGCTGATCCTGCGGGACGTGCTCGACTGGCCCGCCGACGAAACCGCGAAGCTGCTCGGCATGACCGTCCCCGCCGTCAACAGCGCGTTGCAGCGCGCCCGGCCCACGCTGCGGGAACGGCTGCCCGGCAGGCGCGCCGACTGGAGCCTGGGGCAGGCCGGCGCGGAGGAACGCGAGACGCTCCGCCGGTACATGGCGGCCGCCGAGCACGCCGACGTGTCCGCGATGGCCGAGCTGCTGAGCGCCGACGCCGTGCTCACGATGCCGCCGAACCCGGTGTGGTTCACCGGCCGCGACGCGATCATCCGCCAGGTCGGGCCGGTGTTCGACCCGGGCTCGCCGCGGTACTTCGGCGAGTGGCGGTACCTGCCGACCTCGGCCAACCGCATGCCCGCCGCGGCCGGGTACGTGCGGCGGCCGGGCACCGCCGTGTACCGCGCCCAGCTGCTCGACGTGCTGCGGGTCGAGAACGGGCACGTCGCCGAGATCACCACCTTCGAGCCGCACCTGCTGCCCGCGTTCGGCCTGCCGCTCACCCTGCCGATGAGTGATCGCGCCGGCGTGCGTCGTAGGGGATGACACGGTTGCCGAACCCAAGGAGCACGACATGACCAGCACCTCGCCGATCCGCATCGAGCGCAGCTACCCCGCCCCCGCCGAGCGCGTGTGGGAGCTGTGGACGACCGCCGAAGGCATCCAGCGGTGGTGGGCCCCGGACGGCTTCACCGTCCGCGTCGACGAGCTCGACCTGCGCCCCGGCGGCACCCTGGCCTACACGATGATCGCCACCGCCCCGGAGCAGGTCGAGTTCATGAAGAGCGCCGGGCTGCCGCTGGAAACGCCGTCGCGCAAGACGTTCACCGAGGTCACGCCGGTGAGCCGGCTGTGCTACACGTCGCTGGTCGACTTCGTGCCCGGCGTCGAGCCGTACGAGGCGCTCACCGAGGTCGAGCTGCGCCCCACCGCCGAGGGCGTCGAGGTCACGATGACGATGGAACCCCTGCACGACGCCGTGTGGACCGAGCGGCTGGTGCAGGGCCGGGGCAACGAACTCGACAACCTGGCGAAGGTGCTGGGCGAGTCGTGACGCCGGGGGAGGGGACGGCGGGCCGCCGTCCCCTTCGGTGCGGCCGTCAGAGCTGTGAGGCGCCGCCGTCCACGGGCAGCTCCGCGCCCGTCGTGTAGGTGGCGTCGAAAGCCAGGAACAGCACCGCCTTCGCCACTTCGGCCGGGTCGCCGAAGCGCCGCATCGGGTTGCGCGTGGTCATGTCCTCCCTGGTCTGGTCGGCGGCCTCCTTCGGCAGGGTCTTGTCGAGGATGCCGGTCTCGATGGGGCCGGGGCTGACCGCGTTGACCCGGACGCCGCGGGGCAGCAGCTCCTGCGCGAGGCTGCGGGTCAGCGAGCGCAGCGCCGCCTTGCTGGCGGCGTACACGCTGAGCATCGGCAGGCCCCGGACGTTGGCCACGGACGTCGTCAGCACCACACCGCCGCCGGGCGCCAGCAGCGGGGCCAGTTTCTGCGCCGTGAAATACGGGCCCTTGGTGTTGACGGCCAGTATTTCGTCGTACAGCTGTTCCGGGGTTTCCTCGAAAGCCGAGAAACCGGTGATCCCCGCGTTGAGGAACAACGCGTCGATCGTGCCGAACTCGGTTTTCACCCGGTCGGCCAGCTCGTCGATGTCGGTCATCGACGAGCTGTCACTGCGGACGGCGATCGCCTTGTCTCCCAGCCTTTTCGCGGCATCCTCCAAAGTGGACTCGGTGCGCCCGGTGATCAGCACCCGTGCGCCTGCGGCGACGAGCAGCTCGGCCGTGTGGAAACCGAACCCGCTGCTCCCGCCGATGATCACCACATTCTTTCCGTCGTACTTCCCCATTGTGCTGAAACCTCTCCGGTTCGTTCTGGTATTTCCCAGTCAAGGCGAACCCGGGGCGGCTGTCCAAGACCTGTTCCGCAGGACGCCATAGCCGATCGGTATGACGCGTACCCTGGTGCTGTGCCTGACGTTCCCGATCTCGATCTCCGGCTGGTGCGGTACTTCACGGTCGTCGCGGAGCACGAGAACTTCGGCCGCGCCGCGACCGCGCTGCACCTCGCGCAGCCCTCGCTCAGCCGCCAGATCCAGCGGCTGGAGGACCTGCTGGGCGTCCGCCTGCTCGACCGCGGCCCCCAGGGCAGCAGTCTCACCGACGCGGGCCGGGCGTTCCTCCCGCAGGCGCGGGCGCTGCTGCACACCGCCCGCGAGGCCACCCTCGCCGCCCGCGCGGCCGCCCCGCGGCCCACGCTCACCATCGGCTACATCGAGGACTTCGTCGTGACGCCGGTGGTGCGGGAGCTGCGGCACCGCCACCCCGGCGCGCGGATCACGGCGCGCCACCTCGACTGGCACGCCGCCGGCGCGCTGCTCGAACACGAGGTGGACGCGCTCGTCGCGCGGCTGCCGATGGCGCTGCCCGCCGCGCAGGTCCAGGTGACGGTGCTCTACGAGGAGCCGTTCGTGCTGGTCGTGCCCGCGTTCCACCGGCTGGCGGGCAAGGAGTCGGTCTGGCTGGACGACCTCGTCGGCGAGGGGCTCGTGACGTGCAGGCAGACCGGCGCGGCCTTCACACCGCCCGAGGACGTGACGGTCGTCGAGAGCATCGAGGACAAGCTGGAGCGCGTCGCGGAGGGGCGCGCGAGCGGCCTGCTGCCCGCCGGTGACCGGCGGCTAGCCCTGCGCCCGGACCTGGTGGCCATCCCGGTCGAGGACGCCGAGCCCTGCCGGGTGGTGGTGGCGACGCGGGCGGCCGATCCGAACCCCCTGCTGCCCGCGTTCCGGGCGGCGGCGAAGGCGCACCTCACAGCGGCTGCTTGAGGGTCAGCGCCCCAGGTGCGCGAAGGCCGCCCACGCCACCGGGTCGTGCCAGTACCGGTCGCGCAGGGCGAGTACGGCCTCGTGCACCGCTTCGGCCGGGTGCCGCGGATCGCGCCACACCGCGGCCGCGACCTCCGGTGCGGTCAGGTCGTGGACCGGCCACAGGGTCGCGACGACGTCGCGGTAGCCGATCAGCTGGAACGCCGCCCCGAGGTGGATCGCCTCGTCGAACAGCCCCGCTCCGCCCAGCGCGGTGCGGCACGCGGACAACACGGCGACCTGGGCGTCCCGCAGGTCGAGCGCGACGAGGTCGGCCAGCCGCAACGGCCCGTCGTACAGGTGGAGCGCGTTACCGCTGGGCGCGGACAGGTCCTGGTCGCCGTGGCACGCGAAGTGGACGTACGGGTGCGCCGGGAGTTCGCGCACGACAGCGGTTCTCGTCGCCGCCGGACCGGTCAGCACGGTGCCGGGGTGGAGCGCGGCGAGCCGGGCGGCCTCCTCGGCGGCGCCGGGCAGCGGGTCCGCACCCGGCGCGTCGGGCACCGCCGTCACCAGCAGACGTGGCGGGGCCGTCCCGTCCTCGGGGCGCCGGGCGTGGATGAGGCTGCGCAGGCTCGGCGTGTACGAGGACACCGCCCGCTCGAGCACCGAGTCGCCCGGACGGCCGTCGTCGGGATCGTGGTATCCCGCCGCGTGCAACGGAAGCGCGCTCAGCGGGCCCGTCGCCGACCACCAGATCCTCGTCCGGCCGCCGGGCCGGCAGCCGAGGAACTCCGTGACCGGGCCACCGACGGCGTCCCACAGCCACTCCAGGCACGCGAGCACCGCCTGCCGCGCCGGGCCACCGCGGACGGGCTCGGAAACCGCTTCCAGGCACCGGTAGGTCCACTGTCCGGCGGCGGTGGCGTCCAGGCCGGGCAAGGGCAGGACCGTCACACCGTCGCTCGTCGCGATGAGCGCGTCGCAGCGGAACCGGTTGGCGTTGACGAGCACGACCGGACCGTCCACAGTGGCCTGCCGCAGTTCGCGGAAGGGCGCGGGGCGCAGGAAGTTCCCGAACCCGTCGAGGTCCCGCACGGTCGCCAGCAGCTCGTCCCACTCGCGGGCGAGGCGACGGCGTTCGTCGGGGTCGGGGCTCGGCGGGTCGAGCCGGGTCCGCAGGGCGTCGAGCCGGTCGGCCAGGCCCGGATGGGCATCGGCCAGCGCGGCGATGTCCGTCCGGGTTTCGAACAACTGGCTCCACAGCACCCCGCGGCTCTGTTCCAGCAGCTCGACCGCCCGCTCCGGCTGCCCGGCCGCGATCGCGGCTGCGGCCACTTCGGACGGCAGCCCCGCGTACTCGCGCAGGAGCTGCTCGTGGCGCTCGCGGTCGAGGCCGCGCCACACGAGCAGCGGCAGCAGGTCGACCGCGGCCGCGTAGTCCTCCAGCGCGTCGGCGAGGGGACCGCGGCCGCTCTGGTAGAGCGCGGCCAGCGTCGCGGCGAGCAGCCGCATCCGGATCGGCCCGGTCCCGTCCCTGGCGGCGCGCAGCACCGCCACGGCCTCCGCGGAGTCGGACTCGCTGCCGGTGCTCTCCGCGCGCAGGTGCAGGCAGATGCCGAGCCCGGCCGCCACGTCCGCGGCGAGGTAGGGCAGCTCGCCGGTGTTCCGCAGGAGGAAGCGGCCGATGTCGATCGCCTCGTCCAGGTCGGCCGGGTCCCCGGACTTCTCGAACCGGTCCCGGCAGGCGCGGGCGAGCGCGTTGAGCGCGGGGATCCGCTCGGCCACGTCCGGCGGCAGCAGCTCCGCCGCCCGGCGGAGCAGGGTGATCCCCTCGTCGAGGTCCGCGACCGTGCCGTGCAGCCGGTACCGCTGCACCAGTGCCAGCCCCAGGTTGTGCACCACGTGCGCGTAGTGTCCGGCCCCGGGCGGGCAGAACTCGACGGCGCGTTCGCCCGCGTCGATCGCCTCGTCCAGGTCTGCCGGGTCCATGGTGTGCCGGTAGCGGTTCTCCAGCGCGGCACACAGGTTGCCCAGCAGCACCGAGTCGTAGGGTTCGCCGGTCAGCGCTTCCCGGAGCACGTCCACCGTGCGGCGGAGGTCGGCGGGCTCGCCGAGGTAGCCGAACCGGCGGTTGAGCGCCCCGCTGAGGTTGACCAGCGCGACCTTGCGGTCCGGGTCGCCGCGGGGCAGGGCGCGCGCCACCTCGGTGAGCGCGGTGACCGCCTCGTCGAGCGCCTCCACGGCGGCGTTCCCGGAGAAGGCGGCGGTGAGCGCGGTGGCCAGCGCCAGCCGGCACTCCACGCCCCGCGGGTGCTCCAGCGGGGTCACCGCGACGGCGTGGCGCAGCAGCGGGACCGTGGCGGCGTAGTCCGCCGCGTAACCCGCGTCCGCCGCACGCCAGTAATCCGCCAGCGCCTCCTCGCGCACCCGGTCGGACATCAGCGCAGCGCGTCCTGGGCCGCCCGCAGGTACTGCGCCGCCATGTCCCGGCGCTCCGGGTCGGGGGACGTCGTCGCGACCACCTCGAACAGCCTCGCGGCCTGGGCGACATCGGCCCGGTCACCGGTCGCCTGGTGGCGCAGCCAGTGGAAGTAGGCGAGGTCGCCGATGTACTCCGCACGCTGCGGGCGGTGCGGCCCCACCGCTTCGGCGGCCTTGCGCACGGAGTCGATCGCGCGGTCGAGGTCCTGGTGGCGGCCCGCGGCGTGGTAGCGCAGGCCCAGCGCGTACCCGAGGTTGTGGTTGCGCACCGGCCATTCCACGTGGTCGCGCGGGGTGCGGGGGATCGCCTTCTCGAAGAGGTCGATCGCGCGGTCGAGGTCGCCGGGGTCGCCGGTCAGGTCGTGGCGCAGCCGCAGCGCGGCGCCGAGGTTGTTCAACGCGGTGCCGTGGCTCTCCCCGGCGGTCAGTTCCGCGGCGGCCAGGCCCGTGCGCACGGCCTCGTCGACGGCGGCGGGGTCGCGGGTCAGCTCGTACATGCTGATCCAGCACGAGCAGGCACTGGTCAGCAGGTCGCCGCGGCCGGGGTGGTCGATCGTCGCGGCCGCCAGCGCCTGCTCGAACAGGTCGATCGCCTGCCGCAGCACCGCCGGGTCCCCGCGTGACATCCCGTGGTCGGCGAGGTTGAGCGCCTTGCCGCCCAGCCGTTCCGGCCGGTCGTAGCCCGGCAGTCCGGCGATCGCCTGGACCGTGATGAGCAGCAGGGTGGTGAAGGTCGCGGGCGCGGCCTGGGTGACCGGCGCCAGCAGCCGCGCGACCTCCCGGATGTCCGGCGGGGCCTGGCCGGGGCGCAGCAGTCCTTCGCGGCACAGCCGGAGGCTGCCGAGGAGGGTCATCACGTCGATGTAGTCGGGGGAGCCCGCTTCGGTCACCCCCGCCAGCGCCGTTTCCAGCCCGTCGGGATCCGCGGCGGCGCCGGTTTCCCCGGCGAGGTACCGGCGCAGCCTGCCGTCGAGTTCCCGCTTGATCCCCTCGCGATGCGAACGCACCCGTCCACTTTGCCGGTTACGGGTGCGTTCCGTCACGGGATCCGTCAACATAAGTCCCCGGACGGGAGGTGGAGGTGCGGGAGGACGCTGCGCTGGCGAGGTGGTGCGAGAACCTGCCGCGGCTGCGGGAGGAGGCGGCGCGGACGGGTGCCGCCGCGCGGCTGGACCGCGAGATCGCGCGCGTGCGCGACGGCGGGTCGGCGGTTTCGGCGTGCCGGAAGTGGCTGGACACCGAGCCCGCGGGCGGCGTGCGCTCGTGGGCCGAACCGCCCGGGGCCGCGATCGCCGGACTACCCGGCTCGCCACCGGTGACGTCCGTGGGCGCGGGCGCCTACCGCTGCCCGCGGCAGCGGTGCTCCCGCACGGCGGGCCGTGACGAGCACGGGCACGTGCCGGGCTGCGCGGCGTTCGACGTGCCGATGGTGCCGGGCCGCTGATGGTCTCGTTCCTCACCGAGGCGGGCAAGCGGGTCGCCGCCCGCTGGTTCACCCAGATCCTGCTGCCGGGCCTGCTGCTGGCCGCGATCGCCGTGAGCGGGTGGGTGCTCGGCCACGCGCACGCGTTCGACGTGGACCGGCTCGCGTCGGCGGCGGAGCGCGGCGCGGGCCGCAAACAGGTCCGGCTCGCGGTGGAGGTGGCGGTCGTGGTCGTGGGAGCGGGCGTGGCGGGCACGCTCGCGCGCGGTCTGGGCACGGCGGTGCGGCGATTCTGGTTGCGGGAACGGGCATTGCTCGCGCCGAGGTTGCGGCGTGCCCGCGCGGTGGAGGCGGCGAAGAAGCGGGGCGCCGAGCCCGTCGCGGCATACCTGCCCGCGAGGCCGACGTGGTTGTCCGACCGGCTCCGGCTGGTCGAGGTGCGGGTCCGGGCGCAGTACTGGTTCAGCGCGGCGCTCGCGTGGCCGCGGATCTGGCTGCTCACGTCCGAGGAGTTCCACGCGCCGGTGCGCAACGCGAGAGCCAGGTTCGACGACGCGTGCGCCCTCGCCGGGTGGGCGGTGCTCTACCTGGTGGTCGGCGTGTTCTGGTGGCCGGCGGTGGTCGTCGCGGTCGTGGCGTTCGTGGTGGCGTGGCGCCGGGCGCGGGTGTCGCTGGAGGAGTTCGCGACGCTCGTCGAGGCGGCGATCGACGTGCGGTGGCGGGATCTCGCGGAGGCGCTGGGCATCGCCGTGCAGGGCGAGTCCCCGACCCCCGCGGAAGGCGCGCTGATCGACGACCGGTTGCGCAAGGGTTCCTGAGGCAATCTGCCTGGCGTCCGGTTTCTGTGCGTGGGCGGGGCGGCGGGCGTAGCGTCGGTGACCGGAGTCACAGCTACACAAAACGATAAAACCTTTGATTACTTCTGGCGCCGGCGAGCGGGATCCTCTACCGTCCCAGACTTAGTAAAGGTTTTGATCGTTCCGCCACGCTCCCGACGACGGGAAGGGACTGCCGATGACGCCCAGCCCCGAAGCCGCTTCCGGCGGCACCGCCACGCCCCCCGCCCGCGCCAGCACGCCGGGTGCTCCGCCTAGCGGCGCGACTCCGGTTGGTGGCACTGCGGCTGGCGCAGCCCCGGCCGCCGCTGCCACTCCGGCTGGCGCCACTGCGCCCGGCCGGGCCACTTCGTCGGGTGGCCACACCCGGCCTGCCGCCGCCGCTGCGCCTGGTGGCGCCGCCCCGCCTGCCACCGGCAGCGCCGCCCCGGTTGCCGCCACCACGCCCGGCCACGCGACCGTGCCCGGCACTGCCACTTCGCCCGGCGCCGCCACTCAGGAC
>NZ_BAABIB010000126.1:0-16510 GCF_039542405.1 Amycolatopsis dongchuanensis | reverse complement strand
CCCGCCACCACAGGAGCCCCGCCACGCGTGTCAGACCCCAACCCCCGCCTAACTTAGCGGTATTGGCCGCCGGCGAGGCATTCTTTTGATCTTTTGTCTTTTCGTCCTGTTCGCCGCTGGGCGCGTGCGTGCCGGGGTTCACCGGCGCTGGCGCGCCTGCTGAGCGGCCCCACCCCCGCCCCGATCCTTGAGTGTTCACGGCCGATCCGTCGCGTCAAGAGCGCCTTCGGCGTCCCTTCGGGATGGGCTTCGCCCACTCTTGACCCGCCGGATCGGCCGTAAGTGCGGCTGGGGATCGGGGCGGGGGTGGGTGTGGGCGGTGTGGCCGCTCGCGTTCCGTTGCCGGGTGGCGGTTGTGTGGGTGGTGGGGCCGCTCGCTTCGCGTTGCCGGGTCGCGGTGGGCGGTGTGGCCGCTCGCGTTCGCGTTGCCGGGTCGCCGTGGGCGGTGGTGTGGCTCGCTTCGCGTTGCAGGGCGGCGGTCGGTGCCGGGCCTGCTCGCGTTCGCGTTGCTGGATGGCGGTGGTGCCGCTTCCGTTCCGTTGCTGGGCGGCGGTCGGTGCCATGGCCTGCTTGCGTCGCGTTGCTGGGTGCGGGTTGCGTCGGCCGTGCGGTTCGGCTTCCGTTCGCTGCCGCTGCCGCTGCCGCTGCCGCTGCCGCTGCCGCTGCCGCTGCCGCTGCCGCTGCCGCTGCCGCTGCCGCTGCCGCTGCCGCTGCCGCTACGCCGTCAGCAGGTGTGGGCCGGTAGCCAGTGCTTCGCGCAGGCGGTCGTTCTCCGCTTCCAGTTCCCGCAAGCGGCGTTGCTGTTCACGCCACGACACCGCCGGGAGTGGGATCGTCTCGTAGGCCGCTACCAGTGCCTGCGCGTCCTCCGGGATGGGGGTGTTCGCGGCACGATCGCGTTCTGCTCGGCCCAGCATGCGGGCCAGGCGCCGGGTGTCCGTGCCCACGATCCTCGTCCTGCCCAGGATGCGGTGGCGCAACGGGTCTTCCGGATCGTCCAGGTTGACGTTCGGCAGGTACGTGCGCATGGTGCCCGGGGGCACCGCGTGACCGGTCCCCATCATCTCGTTGAAGCCCGCCTCCACGGCCGGGTCCAGCAGGAAAGCGCTGCCCATCCCGACCAGGTGCCACGTGACCTCACGCGCCCACCGCTCGAACTCGTCACGCGGCTGCTGGCCCTGGCTGATCATGTACACCGGCCCGCGCCGGGTCTCGTCGGCCAGGTAGTCCATCAGGTCCGGCAGGTGCCCCAGCGTGACCCACTGCGGACTCGGCGCGATCTCCGTGCGGCCGTCGAGCGCCTCGATCTCCGCGAGCAACCCCCGCAGCACACTGGGCACCGACATGCACCGGTTGAACGGCGCCTCCCCCAGCGCCGGGCAGTCGTCCCGGGTTTCGATCTCCGTCCAGATCCAGCCCGGCTCGTCGGGCCGCTCCAGCACGGTGATCGTGGTGCGCCAGACGTCCCGCGGCTGCGCGTCGGGGTGCTGGCGGCGCCATCTGTACAGCTGACCACCGCCCGCCTGGCTCCGCAGGATCGTCACCAGGTCGTCGTGGTCCAGCACGTACTGCCCCGCCCGGCCCGCCTCGAGGTGGATCTCCTTGCTCGCCAGCCACGTGCCGAGGTGCTCGATGACGGTGTCGAGCAGCCGCTGCCCGGGTGCGACTCGCAGGAAGGACCGGAAACCGACCGCCATCACCGTCTCCTAGCACTGGGGGACTGTTTGAAACCGCTGTGCCGTTCAGTGAACCAAGTGTGCAGACGTGCCCCAGAGCAGTCAAGGGGCACGGCCGACCCCGGCGTGATCTTGGCGAGCCCGGTGAGGTCGAATGTGAGCCGTGAACGCACTGCGCAAGGTGCTCGGCTGGGCGTTGTGGGACTGGGGGTCCTCGGCCTTCAACGCCATCATCCTGACCTTCGTCTTCACCGTGTACCTGACGAAGGCCGTCGCCCCGGACCCGGACAGCGGTTCCGCGAGCCTGGGCATCCGGCTGACCATCGCGGGCGTCTGCGTCGCGTTGTTCGCGCCCGTCACCGGGCAGCGCAGCGACGCGGGCGGGCGGCGGAAGCTGTGGCTCGGCGTGCACACCGCGATCGTGGTGCTGAGCACGGCGGCACTGTTCTTCGTCCGCGACGAGCCGTCGTACCTGCTCCTCGGCATCGTGCTGGTGACCGTGGGAAGCGTTTTCTCCGAGTTCGCGGCCGTCAACTACAACGCGATGCTCGTGCAGGTCTCCCGCAAGGACAACGTCGGCCGCATCTCCGGTTTCGGCTGGTCCATGGGCTACTTCGGCGGCCTGATCGCGCTGACGATCGTGTTGTTCGCGTTCGTCCAGCCCGAGGTCGGGCTCTTCGGCGTCACGTCGGAGGGCGGCCTGAACATCCGCGCCGTGGCGCTGTTCTCCGCGGTGTGGTTCGGCCTCTTCGCGATCCCGCTGTTCCTGTTCGTGCCCGAGGCGCCCGCGTCCGGCGAACGGCTGCGGCACAACTTCTTCGCCAGCTACGTGGTGCTCGCCAAGCGGCTGGCGCGCATGTGGCGCACCGAGCGCCGCACGCTGTGGTTCCTCGCCGCGAGCGCGGTCTACCGCGACGGCCTGGCCGCGATCTTCACGTTCGGCGGCGTCGTCGCCGCGGGCACGTTCGGGTTCAGCTCGACGGAGGTGGTGATCTTCGCGATCGCCGCGAACCTCGTCGCCGGGCTCGGTGCGCTCGCGGGCGGGCGGCTCGACGACCGCGTGGGCCCCAAGGCCGTCATCGTCGGTTCGCTCGTCGCGCTCGCGGTGCTGGGCGCCGCGCTCGTGCTGCTGCCCGGCAAGGCGGCGTTCTGGGTCTGCGGGCTCGCGCTCACCGCGTTCGTCGGACCCGCCCAGTCCGCCAGCCGCACGTTCCTCACCCGCATCGTCCAGCCCGAGCGCGAAGGTGAGGCGTTCGGGCTGTACGCGACCACCGGGCGCGCCGTGTCGTTCCTCGGGCCGCTGGCGTTCAGCGGCTTCATCGGCCTGTTCGGCACACAGCGTGCCGGCATGGCCGGAATCGTCCTCGTCCTCGTCGCCGGGCTCGCCGCCGTGCTCCCGGTCCGTGCTCCGAAAGGTGTGCAGTGAAGAAGTCCTGGTGGTCGCTCGCCGTGCTCGCCGTGGTCGCGGTGCTCGTCGCGGTCTGGCAGTCGGGTGCCTTCCAGCCCCACGTCAACCCGCCGGCCAACGCGGCACCGGCCGGGACGGAGCTCGCCGAGCTGGTCGTGCAGCCCCGCACCGGCATGGGCGGCTACTCGCGGGAGAAGTTCCCGCACTGGGCGACGGTTTCGGGGGAATGCGACACCCGCGAGACGGTGCTGAAGCGCGACGGCCAGGACGTGCGCACCGACGCGCAGTGCCGCCCCACGTCGGGCACGTGGCACAGCCCGTACGACGGCGGCACGTGGACCAAGGCGTCCGACGTGGACATCGACCACACCGTGCCGCTGGGCCAGGCGTGGGAGAGCGGCGCCGCGAAGTGGACCAACGACCGGCGCAAGGAGTTCGCCAACGACCTCACCCGGCCGCAGCTGCGGGCCGTGACGGACAACGTCAACCAGGCCAAGGGCGACCGCGCGCCGGACGAGTGGCGCCCGCCGCTGCAGTCGGACTGGTGCGCCTACGCGACCGACTGGATCACGGTGAAGCACTACTACCAGCTGACCGTGACCGAGGCCGAGAAGGCGGCGCTGACGGACATGCTGAACCACTGCTGATCCCCGCGATGAGTTTTCGCGGCGGCGCGGGTCTACCTCATCGACAACACCGGAAGGAGACCCCGATGTCCACGAAGATCTTCGTCAACCTGCCCGTCAAGGACCTCACCAAGTCGCTGGAGTTCTTCGCGAAGCTCGGCTACTCGTCGAACCCGCAGTTCACCGACGAGAACGCCGGCTGCGTCGTGATCAGCGAGCACATCTACGCGATGCTGCTGACCGAGCCGTTCTTCAAGAACTTCACGAAGAAGGCGATCGTGGACGCGACCACGAGCACCGAGGTCATCACCGCGCTGAGCACCGACACCCGGGAAGCCGTCGACGAGCTGGTGGACAAGGCGCTGGCGGCGGGCGCGCAGGTCGCGAACGAGCCGATGGACATGGGCTTCATGTACAGCCGCAGCTTCAGCGACCTCGACGGGCACCTCTGGGAGGTCGTGTACATGGACCCGAACCACGTCCAGGAGCAGCAGTAGCTCACAGCACCCCGATGACGAGGGCGGCCAGGGGCGGTGCGGTCTGCGCGAGCGCGCCGCCCCAGCCCGATCCCCGGGGACGGCCGAGCGCGAACAGGTCCGAGACGGCCAGCACGAGCCCGGCGAGCGCCATGAACGCGCACGTGTAGAACACGAGCGTCCTGCCGACCGTGGCGTCCCCGGTGTGCAGGGCGACCAGGCCGGCCACCGTGCCCGCGGCGAGGAACAGGTTGTAGCAGCCCTGGTTCACCGACCACAGCAGCACGGCGGGCACGTCCTCGGTGCGCACCCGGAAGATCCCGCGGTGCACGCCGGGCCTGCGGAACAGCAGCGTCTCCCACGCGAACGCCACGAGGTGCACGAGCGCGGCCACCCCGGCGAGCACCTGGACGAGCGTGCTCACGGCGTCCCCCGCAGCTCGATGCCGTGCCGCCCGACGACCTCCACCAGCGCGGGCACGGCGTCTTCGAGCGCGGTCCCGGCGGGGATGCTGCGGTCGACGTCCCGGAAGAAGCGGCCCATCGCGTCGGTGAGGCTGAACGCGAGGAACTGCACCGACGGCGACCGCACGGTGAACGTGTGCGGCGCGTCCGGCGGCACGGTGATCGAGGCGGCGGGACCCAGCTCGTACTCCGCGTCGTCCACGAGCACGGTCATCCGGCCGTGCAGGACGTAGTACGCCTTCGGCCAGGGCGTGGTGTGCGGGGGCACGGCCGGTCCCCGCGGTGCGTCCACCTCGAACAGTTCGTAGGCGCCTCCGGTGTGCTCGGCGCCCGCCTTCACGGTGATCCGCGCGTCCGGCGAGGTGAGTTCGAGGCCCTCGCCCGCGGTGCTGAAATGCGTCATGCCGCGACGCTAGGAAATCCCGTCCCGCGCGGACATCCCAGAAACCTGGGGGTCCCGCAGAGCACGGGAAAAGCGGATACTTCGGCGCATGTGGGAGGGGCTGGCCCGCGGCGCCCGGCGTGAGATCGCCGCGCTCGCGACCTCCGGGCTCGGGGTCGCCGAGCTGCACGCGGCCGCCATCGAGGTGGTCGCCCGCGTCGTGCCCGCCGAGCTGACCTGCTGGGCCTCGCTCGACCCCGACACCGCCGTGATCAGCTCCATGACCAGCGGCGCGGCCCGCATCCCGCAGCGGTACGAGCCGCTGCTGGCGACCTTCGAGTACGACGGCAGCGAGCGGCACACGTTCGCCGAGCTGGCCCGCGGGCCCCGTCCGCTCACGACGCTGTCCGCACGCGACCGCGGTGGCCGGATGAACGAGGTGTGGCGGCCGCTGGGGCTGACCTCCGAACTGCGCGTGGTGTTCCGCGCGGGCGGCACGTGCTGGGGTGCGGCGGGGCTGGTGCGCCGCGGCGAGTTCGGCGACCGCGAGCGGGAGTTCCTGGTCTCCGTCGCCCCCGCGCTGGCGACCGCGACCCGCGTGGCCGCGCGGGTCGGCGGAATCCGCGGGGACGGTGCGGCCGCGATCGTCGTCGTCGGCCCGGACGGTGAGCCCCGGGCGGAGACCGCGCCCGCGCACGCGTGGCGGGCGGAACTGGACGAGATCGCGCCCGGGCGGTTCGCGGTGATGCTGCGGGTCGTCGTGACTGGCGCCCGCTCGGCACCCGGCGGCTCGTTCCGGGCGCGGATCCGCGACGCCGACGGCGGCTGGGTCCTGCTGCAGGCCGACCGGCTGATCGGCGGCGACGAGACCGTCGTGACGATCGAACGGCCCACCGGGGCCGACCTGCACGACCTGCTGTTCGCCGCCTACGGGCTGACCGCGCGGGAGCGCGAGATCTGCCACGAGGTGCTGGCGGGCCGGCCGAGCGCGGCGATCGCGGCGCGGCTGGCGATCACCCCGAACACCGTGCAGGACCACCTGAAGTCGGTGTTCGGGAAGGTCGGCGTCCGCAGCCGGGGTGAACTGGTGGCGCGGCTCACCTGAGCCGTCAAGAACCCGGCAAGATTCCCGGCTCCTCCGTCAGGGCCCCGTCCGGCGCCGCCTCCGCACGCGGTGTCGCGGCTGGAGTGGACGGTGTCCTTTCGAGATGAGGAGGAGACCGTGACACTGGCCGAGTTGCTGCCGAGCGTGGGGGCTTGCGGGGAACCGCCGCTGGAGAAGGAGCTGTGGCCCCGGAGCACGCAGCTGCTTCCCGGAGGGGACCTGGCGGTCGGCGGGGTTTCGCTGACCGAGCTCGCGGCCCGCTTCGGCACCCCCTGCCAGCTTCTCGACGAGGCCGAGGTCCGGGCACGGGCGCGTGCGTTCCGCGCCGCGCTGCCCGAGGCCGAGGTGGCGTTCGCGGGCAAGTCGCTGCCCTGCCGGACGGTGTTCCGCTGGCTCGCGGACGAGGGGCTCTCGCTCGATGTGTGCTCGGCCGGTGAGCTGGCCGCCGCGCGCACCGCCGGGTTCCCCGCCGAGCGGATCCTGTTGCACGGCAACGTGAAGACCGCCGAGGACCTCAAGGCCGCGCTGGCGTACCGGGTGAGCCGGGTCGTGCTCGACTCGTTCGACGAGATCTCGCAGCTCGGCGCGCTGGCGACGGCCCAGCCGGTGCTGATCCGCGTGACGCCGGGCGTCGACGCGCACACGCATCCGGCGATCACCACGGGCGTCGAGGGACAGAAGTTCGGTTTCCCGCTCGACGCGGTGCCGGAGGCCGTGCGGCGCGTCGAGGCCGAGCCGGGGCTGCGGTTCGCCGGGCTGCACTGCCACCTCGGCTCGCAGATCACGCACGTGTCCGTCTACGAGGAGGCGCTGCGGCGGCTGCTCGACCTCGGGGTGCCCATCGCGCAGCTCGACCTCGGCGGTGGGTTCGCCGCTCCGTACTGCCCTGGCGAGCAGCGGTTCGACCTCACCGGGTACGCGCACCGCGTGCGGGCGACGCTCCACTTCGAATGCGAGCGACGCCGGATTCCCTTGCCGCACTTGGTGATCGAGCCCGGCCGATCGATCGTCGCGAACGCCGGGATCACGCTGTACCGGGTGATCACGGTGAAGCCCGGGTTCGTCGCGGTGGACGGCGGGATGAGCGACAACCCGCGCCCGGCGCTCTACGACGCGCGCTACACGGCGAGGCTCGTCGGACGGCACACGCGTGCCTCGCGCCGCGAGGTCACCGTCGTCGGCAGGCACTGCGAAGCCGGGGACGTCCTGGCCAGGAACGTGCCGCTGCCGGACGACGTGCACGCCGGTGACCTGCTCGCCGTGCCGGTCACCGGCGCCTACCACCACGCCCTCGCGTCGAACTACAACCTCGTCGGCCGCCCGCCGCTGATCGGCGTCCGCGACGGGCGGGCCTCGGTGCTGGTGCGCCGCGAGACCGAGGAGGACCTGCTGCGCCGCGATCTCATGCCTGCATGAGGGCGGCCGCCAGGAACAGGTCGTTCTCCCGGGGCTCGCCGATGCTGACGCGGCAACCGTCGTCACCGAACGGGCGCACGAGCAGCCCCGACTCGCGGCACGCCGCCGCGAACTCCGCCGTGCGTGCCCCCGTGGCCAGCCACACGAAGTTCGCCTCCGTCTCGGGCACCGCCCAGCCCTGCGCGAGCAGCGCACCCCGCACCCGCTCGCGCTCGGCGACGACCGCGGCCACGCGCTCCCGCATCGCGTCCTGGCAGTGCAGCGACTCGATGGCCGCGAGCTGCGCGATCGTCGAGACCCCGAACGGCACCGCGCACTTGCGGATCGCGGCGGCGACCGGTTCGTGCGCGACGGCGTAGCCGATCCGCAGCCCGGCGAGCCCGTACGCCTTGGAGAACGTCCGCAGCAGGCACAGGTTCGGGTGCGCGGCGAGGAAGTCCAGCCCGTTCACGGCTTCCGGGTCCCGCACGAACTCGACGTACGCCTCGTCGAGCACCACGAGCACGTCCTCCGGCACCCGTGACAGGAACTCCGCGAACTCGTCCCGCCGCACCGCCGGCCCGGTCGGGTTGTTGGGCGAGCACACGAGCACGAGCGTCGTCCGCTCGGTCACGGCGTCCGCGAGCGCGCGGAGGTCGAGCCGGGCGCCGGGCGCGAGCGGCACCTCGACGACGGACGCCCCCGCGATCCGCGTCGTGATGGGGTAGGCCTCGAACGACCGCCACGGGTACACGACCTCGTCGCCGACGCTGGCGACGGACTGCACGATCTGCTGCAGCACGCCGACACTGCCGGTGCCCACGGCCAGGAACTCCTGCGGCACCGAGAGGAACCGCGACAGCTCGGCGGTCAGCTCCGTGGCGGCGAGGTCGGGGTAGCGGTGCATGGTGGCCGCCGCCGCGGTCGCCCGCTCCAGCACCCCGGGCAGCGGCGGGAACGGGTTCTCGTTGCTGGACAGCTTCACCAGGCCCGCGCCCGACTTGCCGGGTACGTAGGCGGGGATGTCGTCGAGTGCGGCACGGATGCGCGGATACATGGTCAGCTCCCGAAGAACTCCAGTGCGGCCTGCTTGAACACGCGGCTCGACACGGCGTTGAAGTGGTTGCGCTTGCCCAGCGACACGAACGGCTCGGGTGCGTCGGCGGCGAACTCGTCCTCCTCGCCCGCGGCGAACAGCACCGGAACCGGTGCCTCGCCCTCGATCCGGCTGCCCGCGACGCCGTCGATGCAGGCGCTGAGGTCCTGGCCGCCGAGCAGCTCCTGCACCCGCAGCATGTCCTCGCGTGAGGCGGGCTTCCCGCCGATACCGCCCAGCACCATCCGGCGGACCCGGCCGAGCTTCGCCAGCTGCCAGCCGACGAGCCCGCCCATCGAGTAGGTGACCATGTCCACTTCGGACAGTTCGGCGGCGTCGAGCACGGCCACCAGATCGCGTGCCATGTTCTCCGGGGAGTAGCCCTCGGCGGGTTTGTCGCTCTGCCCGTGCCCGCGCAGGTCCACGGCCACGTAACCCATGTCGGCCAGCGCCCGCGTCCAGCCGGTGTCCGTCCACATGCGACGGCTGTCCGACGCGAAGCCGTGCACCAGCAACACCGGGCGCGGGCCGGGCGCGCTCTCGTACCAGATCTTCGTGCCGTCCCCGGCGGTGGCGTACATCAGTCCTCCGGCAGCGACAGGCGCACGCGGCGCTTCGGCTTCTCCTCCTGCGGCACGGTGCCGACGATGCCGGCCTGGTCGTCGTCCACGGTGAAGGTCACCAGCGGATCCCCGACCGACAGCTCCTCGCCGTCCGCCACGTGCAGCTTCGCGACCCGGCCCGACTGCGGGGACGGGATCTCCACCGCCGACTTCGTCGTCTCCAGCTCCAGCAGCGGCGCGTTGCGCTCGACCCAGTCGCCCTCGGCGACCAGCCATTCCAGGACGGTGGCGCTGATCAGGCCCTCGCCGAGGTCGGGCAGGGGGAAGGTCACTTCAGCCACGGCGGTACTCCAGAGTGGTCTGCACCCCGGTCAGGATGCGGTCGATGCTCGGCAGGTACTCGTCTTCCAGATCCCCGGAGGGGTAGGGCACGTCGAAGCCGGTCACGCGCTGCACGGGGGCCTTCAGCTCACCGAAGCAGCGCTCGGTGATCAAGGTGGCGACCTCCGCGCCCAGCCCGGCGGTCAGCGGCGCTTCGTGCACGACGACGGCGCGGCGGGTGCGGGACACCGACGCGGCGAGGCCGTCGGTGTCGATCGGCTTGAGCCACCGCAGGTCCAGCACCTCCAGCTCGACGCCGTCCTCCGCCGCCAGCTCGGCGACCTGCAGGCAGCGGGACACCATCGCGCCCCAGGCGACGAGCGTGGCGTGCTTGCCCTGGCGCACGACCCGGCTCGTGCCGACCGGGTCGGTCGCATCGGTCGGTTCGAAGGACTCCTTGTGCCAGTACCGGGACTTCGGCTCCATGAAGATCACCGGGTCCGGATCGGCGATCGCCTGCCGCAGCAGGCGGTAGCCCTCGCTGGGCGACGACGGCGAGACGACCTTCAGCCCCGGCACGTGCGCGAACAGCGCCTCCAGGCTCTCGCCGTGGTGCTCCGGCGCGCGGATACCGCCGAAACTGGGCAGCCGCAGGGTGATCGGCATGGGCATCGTGCCGCGGCTGCGGTAGTGCAGGCGCGCCACCTGGTTGACGATCTGGTCGATCGCCGGGTAGCTGAACCCGTCGAACTGGATCTCCGGCACCGGGCGCCAGCCCGCCATCGCCAGGCCCACCGCCATGCCCATGATCGCCGACTCGGCGAGCGGGGTGTCGAACACGCGCTCTTCACCGAACTTCGCCTGCAGCCCGTCCGTCACGCGGAACACGCCGCCGAGCCGTCCGACGTCCTCGCCGAAGAGCAGCACGCGGTCGTCGTCCTCGCACGCGTGCTGGAGCGCGAGGTTGAGGGCCTGCTGGAGCGAGTACTCAGGCATCGAGGGACTCCTTCCAGGCGCGCTGCTGGTCCAGCAGGGCCTTGGTGGGCTCGCGGTAGACGAACGAGAACAGCTCCTCGCCGGGCCGCTGCTCCAGCGCGAGGAGCCCGTCGCGGACCTCGCGGACGACCCGCGCCGCGTGCTCCTCCGCCTCGGCGACGGTTTCGGCGGGCAATTCCCTTGCGGCGCGGGCGATCGGGTCCTTCTCGGCCCAGGCCTGCTCCTCCTCCAGCGTCCGGTAGCGGCCGGGGTCGTCGGAGGTGGAGTGCGGGCCGATGCGGTAGGTCATCGCCTCGATCACGGTCGGTCCACCACCGTTGCGCGCGCGGTCGAGCGCTTCTCGGGTGGCCTCGTGGACGGCCATGACGTCGTTGCCGTCGACCTGCCGTCCCTCGATCCCGTACCCCGCGGCGCGCGCGGCGACGGAGCCACCCGCGACCTGGCGTTCGGTCGGCACGGAGATCGCCCACCCGTTGTTCTGGCAGAAGAAGACGACGGGCAGGCGGTAGACACCGGCGAAGTTCATCGACTCGTGCACGTCACCCTGCGAGCTCGCACCGTCGCCGAACCAGGTGATCGCGGCGCCACCGGTGTCGTCCAGCTTCGCGCCCATGGCCCAGCCGACCGCGTGCGGCACGGGCCCGCCGACGACGGCGTTGAACGGCGCGAGCCGCGAGGCCCGCGGGTCGTAGAGGCCGCCGTGCCAGACGCCCAGGTGCGTGGCGAGGTATCCCACCAGGTCCACGCCCATGGCGACGGCGGCACCGAGGTCGCGGTAGTTGGGGAAGGCGAAGTCGCGCGTCAGGTCCAGCGCCGCCGCGCTGCCGACCTGCGCGGCCTCCTGGCCCTTCATCGGGGCGTAGCCGGGGAGCGCGCCCTGCCGCTGCAGGGCGATGGCCTCCTCGTCGATCCGGCGGGCCACCAGCATCAGGCGGTACAGCTCGCTCAGTTCCATGCCCCGAAGCGTGCACAGCAGGGCGAACGCTGGGCAAGAGTTGCGTTTTCGGCTGATCAATCTGCCCAATCTGGCCAGTTACCGCCGGGTATCACTGGACAGGTTGCCTACTGGTAAAAGGTGTCGGTGTGCCGGGCTAGACTGAACGCCATCCTGTCAACCCCGGTGTTCGCAACAGATGAGGTGGCAAAACGCGTGTCCGAGACCACGCCGAACGTGCCTGACCGCCCCGTGCTGGACGGTCTGGATGCCAAGTGGGCTGAGGCGTGGGAGCAGTCCGGCGTATACCGGTTCGAAGCTCCCGGTGAGCGCGCCGCGGTGTTCTCCATCGACACCCCGCCGCCGACCGCCAGCGGCTCCCTGCACGTGGGTCACGTCTTCTCCTACACGCACACCGACATCGTGGCGCGCTTCCAGCGCATGCGCGGCAAGCGCGTCTTCTACCCCATGGGCTGGGACGACAACGGCCTGCCCACCGAGCGCCGCGTGCAGAACTACTACGGCGTGCGCTGCGAGCCGTCGCTGCCGTACGACCCGGACTTCGTCGCGCCCGAACCCGTCATGAAGAAGGGTGAGCGCCCGGTCAAGGACATCTCGCGCCGCAACTTCATCGAGCTGTGCGAGGTGCTGACCGCGGAGGACGAAAAGGCGTTCGAGCAGACGTGGAAGCGGCTCGGCCTGTCGGTCGACTGGTCGCGCACGTACACGACGATCGGCGGGCACGCGCGGCGCGTGTCGCAGCGCGCGTTCCTGCGGCTGCTCAAGCGCGGCGAGGCGTACCAGGCCGAGGCGCCGACGCTGTGGGACGTCGGGTTCCGCACCGCGGTCGCGCAGGCGGAGCTGGAGGACCGCGAGTACGCCGGCGCGTGGCACCGCATCGCCTTCCACAAGCCGGACGGTTCGCCGGTGTACATCGAGACGACGCGGCCGGAGCTGCTGCCCGCGTGCGTCGCGCTGATCGCGCACCCCGACGACGAGCGCTACCAGGGCCTGTTCGGCTCCACGGTGACGTCGCCGGTGTTCGGCGTCGAGGTGCCGGTCGTCGCGCACCCCGCGGCGGAGATGGACCGCGGCGCGGGCATCGCGATGTGCTGCACCTTCGGTGACCTGACCGACGTGCAGTGGTGGCGCGAGCTGAAGCTGCCGACGCGCACGATCATCGGCCGCGACGGACGCATCCTGCCCGAGCCGCCCGCCGGGCTGGACGGCGAGGCGGGCCGCAAGGCGTACGCC
Organism: Amycolatopsis dongchuanensis; assembly: GCF_039542405.1. Taxonomy (NCBI): domain Bacteria; kingdom Bacillati; phylum Actinomycetota; class Actinomycetes; order Pseudonocardiales; family Pseudonocardiaceae; genus Amycolatopsis; species Amycolatopsis dongchuanensis. The sequence continues at coordinate 3,814 of NZ_BAABIB010000126.1, read as the reverse complement.
GAACTGGTCGGCGCGACGGTGCACACCGCCCGCGAGCGCGTCGTGGGGATGCTGCGGGACAGCGGTGACCTCGACGGCGAGCCGCGCAAGACCGTGCGCCCGGTGAAGTTCTTCGAGAAGGGCGACAAGCCGCTGGAGATCGTGTCCAGCAGGCAGTGGTTCATCCGGTCCGTCGAGCACCAGGACGTCATGCTGCGCCGCGGCGCCGAGCTGCAGTGGCACCCGGCGTACATGAAGGCGCGCTACGACGACTGGGTGCGCGGCCTCAACGGTGACTGGCTGGTCAGCCGCCAGCGGTTCTTCGGCGTGCCGTTCCCGGTGTGGTACCCGCTCGACGAGTCGGGCGAGCCGGACTACGCGGCGCCGATCCTGCCGACCGAGGACATGCTGCCGATCGACCCGTCGTCGGACACCCCGCAGGGCTACACGCCGGAGCAGCGGGACCAGCCGGGCGGCTTCACCGGCGACCCGGACGTGATGGACACCTGGGCCACTTCCTCGCTGACGCCGCAGATCGCGTGCGGCTGGGAGGAGGACCCGGAGCTGTTCGCGCAGACGTTCCCGATGGACCTGCGGCCGCAGGCGCACGACATCATCCGCACGTGGCTGTTCGCCACGGTGCTGCGCGCGCAGCTGGAGAACGGCACGCTGCCCTGGTACCACGCGGCGATCTCGGGCTGGATCCTCGACCCGGACCGCAAGAAGATGAGCAAGTCCAAGGGCAACGTCGTCACCCCGCTGGGGCTGCTGGAGCAGTTCAGCCCGGACGCGGTGCGGTACTGGGCCGCCAACGGGCGGCCGGGCACGGACACGGCGTTCGACCAGGGGCAGATGAAGATCGGCCGCCGCCTGGCGACGAAGTTGCTGAACGCCAGCAAGTTCGCGCTGGGCTTCCCCGAGCCCGCCGAAGGTGCCGAGATCACCGAGGCGCTGGACCAGGCGATGCTGGCCGCGCTCGACGACGTGATCCGGCAGGCGACGGAGGCGCTGGAGAACTTCGAGTACACCGTGGCGCTGGAGCGCATCGAGCGGTTCTTCTGGTTCTTCTGCGACGACTACCTGGAGCTGATCAAGCAGCGCGCCTACGACGAGGACGGCGGTGCGGCGACGCAGTCCGCGCGGCTGGCGCTGCGGAAAGCGCTTTCCTCGCTGCAGCGGCTGTTCGCGCCGTTCCTGCCGTTCTGCACGGAGGAGGCGTGGTCGTGGTGGCACGACGGCTCGGTGCACACGGCGTCGTGGCCGGTGCCCGGGGGTGCCGTCGATGGCTCGCCTGAGGTGATCACGTTGGCCAGCACCGCGATCAGCGCCATCCGCAAGGCGAAGAGCGACGCGAAGCGGTCGATGCGCTCGCCGGTGGAGAGCGTGCGGATCGCCGGTCCGGCCGGTCAGGTCGAAACGCTGAACAGCATCGGCGGCGACCTGCGGGCGGCGGGCAACGTGGAGGCGCTGGAGTTCACGCCGGAGGGCGAGGAACTGCGGATCGAGGTCCAGCTGGCGGAGGTGTAAGCCGTCGTGCGCGCGGTCCGGTTCGCGGCGTTCGGCGGCCGCGAGGTGCTGCGGGTTGCCGTCGTGCGTGTGGTTCGGTTCGCCGTGCTCGGTGGCCGCGAGATGCGGTTGGCGGTGTAGCGCGGTGCGGTTCGCGGAGTTCGGCGGCCGCGGGTTGCTGCGGGTCGCCGTCGTGCGTGTGGTTCGGTTCGCCGTGCTCGGCGGCCGCGAGATGCGGTTGGCGGGGGTGTAGCGCGGTGCGTGCGGTGCGGTTCGCGGAGTTCGGCGGCCCCGAGGTGCTGCGGGTCGCTGACGTGCCGGTGCCCGAGCCCGGCCCCGGGCAGGTGCGCGTGGCGGTGCGGTTCGCGGGCGTGAACCCGGTGGACTGGAAGATCCGGTCCGGCCTGTTCGGCGGTTCGCTGTCGCGGCCCCGGGGCCTCGGTCAGGAGCTGGCCGGGGTGGTCGACGCCGTCGGCCCGGACGCCGCGTTGTCGGTGGGCGACGAGGTGTTCGGCTGGGCGATCGGTGGTTCGTACGCCGAGTACGCACTGGCTTCGGCTGTGTTCCCGAAGCCGCCGGGCATGTCGTGGCAGGACGCGGCGGCTTTGCCGGTCGCGGGCGAGGCTGCGCTGCGCGGGTTGCGGGAGCTGGCTGTGCGACCGGGCGAGGTGCTGCTGATCACCGGAGCCAGCGGTGCGGTCGGTTCGCTGGCCACACAACTGGCCGTGCGGCGCGGGATCCGCGTGGTCGGCACCGCGGGTGATCCGTCCTTTGTGGAGTCCCTCGGTGCGACTGGAGTACGGTACGGTCCCGGCCTGGTCGAGCGGGTGCGGACGCTGGTGTCCACTGTGGACGCGGTGTTCGACGCGGCGGGCCACGGCATGCTGCCGGACGCACTGGAACTGCGCGGCTCGGCCGACCGCGTCCTGACGATCGCCGACCCGGAAGCCGAGTCCCTCGGCGTCCCGTTCTCCGGCGGCACCCCCGACACGACGACGCCGGAGGTGCTGCGCGAGCTGGCCGAGGCGTACACGGCGGGCAACCTACGGATCCAGCACGCGGCAACCTTCCCGCTGGAAGAGGCTGCGGAGGCCCACCGCCTGAGCCAGACGGGCCACGCGCGGGGAAAGATCACGCTCGCGGTGAGCTGAACCCGAGCTGACAGGGCCGAGCTGACAGGGGCGGGCCCTGGCGGGCAGCTGCATCGGGTGTGTTGGCCCGGGCCGTCCCGCGCCAGGTGCTCCCGCCGACTGCGGGGGCCCGGTCGCCGGTGCCGGTCGGCGTCGCGCGGCTACTCGCGGCGTGTGTTGGGCCGGGGCGTCGCGTCCGTTTGGCTGGGAGGTGTTCCAGTCGGTTGCGGGGGCCGGGTCGCCGGTGGTGGGCGGCGTCGCGCGGCTACTTCGGGTGCGGTGGCACGGGTCGTCTGGCCCGTTCGGTTGTCAGGTGTTCCCATCGGCTGCGGGGCTGAGCCGCGGGCGGTGGGCGGCTGCTCCAGGTGCATTGGCCCGGGTCGTCCCGCGCCAGTTGCTCCGGTCGGCTGCGGTGGCCCGCGGCGCGCGCTGAGCGCACGCGATCGAGCCGCTGCTCAGGGAGTGCATTGCCGGACGAACTGCCCCGGCCCATTGACGCGTCAGCTGCTTCCGACGGACACCTGCTCGTGGCAAGCGCGTTAACCTGCCCAAGTGAGCACCGAGTTGACTCTGCTGTCGCGGGTGGCCTTCCGCGGGCAGGAGGTCACCGGGCCCCGCCTGCGCGATCTGCTCGCCCTGCTGGCCGCCGACCTGCGAGGCGGGTGCGGGACGGCACGCCTCGTTGAAGGGCTGTGGCCCGACGACAAGCCCGAGAACCCCACCAAGGCGTTGCAGATTCTCGTGTCCCGGGCGCGCGCCCTGCTCGGTGCCGACGTGATCGCCCGCACGGCCACCGGCTACCGCCTCACCCTGCCCGACGAGCAGGTCGACGTGGCCGCGCTCCACCGGCACCTCGAAGCCGCGCGGAAGCACGCCGCCGCCCACGAGCACGCCGCCGCACTCGCCGAGGCCGAAGCCGGTCTCGCCCTGGAACACGACGCCTGCTCGCAAACCCACGGCGATGATCCGGATCCCGCGGGTCCACCTGCCACCAGCGCTGGCCACGGGCATCGCGCCACCTCCGCCACCCCGCTGAGCGAGGCGGCCAACAGCAGCACCGTCGCCAGCCCGCTGGCCTCACCGAGAATCCCCGCCGCCAGCAGCTCCGACGTCAACCCACCCGCCACCGGGGCAAACCACCTCATCGCCAACGCGCTGGGCTCGCCGCCAACCTCCGCCACCGCCCGCACCGGGCCCTC
>NZ_BAABIB010000125.1:0-100868 GCF_039542405.1 Amycolatopsis dongchuanensis | reverse complement strand
CGTCACCCGATCCCTCACCGCCTACGACCACTGACCGAGTTACGCATTACTCGTCTAGACGCTGACGAGGAGACACGACTCGCGCTGCGCGGCTATCGCGAGGCTATGACGTACGTGCTGCAGGTGGCCGAGGACGACGACTTCACCTACAGCGACCAGCTCTTCAAAAGCCTGCACTACATGATGACCAGCTACGCACTCAAGAACCGGCCGGGCCGGTGGCGAGCCGGTCCGATCTACGTGCGCAACGACGCGACCGGCGAGATCGTGCACGAAGGCGCCGAGATCGAGCAGGTGCCCGCCCTCATGAGGGAACTCGCGACCGAGTTGAACGAGAAGGCGGACTGCCCGGACATCGTCCGGGCGGCGATGGCCCACCTGAACCTGGTCATGGTGCACCCGTTTCGCGACGGCAATGGGCGGATGGCGCGCTGCCTCCAGAGCCTCGTGCTCGCCCGCAGTGGAGTCCTCAACCCGGTGTTCATGAGCATCGAGGAGTACCTCGGACGTAACACGCAGGCGTACTACGACGTGCTGGCGATGGTGGGCGGCGGGACGTGGCAGCCCGGTCGTGACGCGCGGCCGTGGATCCGGTTCACGATGACAGCCCACGTCCGCCAGGCCAGAACGATGCTCCGCCGGATCCGGGAGAGCAGCCGGATGTGGTCCGAGCTGGAACTGCTGGTGGAGAAGCACAGGCTGCCGGAGCGGAGCATCATGGCGCTCTTCGACGCGATGGTCGGCCTCCGGGTGCGCAACGCCACCTACCGCGCCTACTTCCAGGACACCCCCGAGGAGATCACCGATGCCACGGCGAGCCGCGACCTCAGGGCGCTGGTGACGGCCGGTCTGCTCGAAGCCGCCGGGGAGAAGCGGGGCCGTCACTACGTCGCGCGGCCCGAGCTCCGGGCCATCCACGAAAAGGTTGTGAGGAACCGCGTTCCCGAAGACGACACCGACCCCTTCGCCGCCTAGGCGCTCAGGTCCTCGTTCGCCAGGTGGGCCGACAGCGTCTCCGCCACGCGCTGCACCGCCGGGGCGATGCGCGACACGGCCTCCTTCGTCAGCCGCCCCTCCGGCCCTGACACCGAAACCGCCGCGGGGGCGGGCGTGCCGGTCAGCGGCGCGGCGACGCAGCGCACGCCCAGCTCCTGCTCGCTCTCGTCCACGGCGTAGCCCTGCCGCGCGATCGCCGCGAGGTGACGGAGCATCTCCTCCGGGTCGGTGATCGTGTGCTCGGTGTACGACGGCATCCCGGTCCGCCGCAGCAGCGCGCGCACCTCCTCCGGCGGCAGCTGCGACAGGATCGCCTTGCCGACGCCCGTCCCGTGCGGCAGGACGCGCCGGCCGACCTCGGTGAACATGCGCATCGAGTGCTTCGACGGCACCTGCGCCACGTACACCACCTCGTCGCGCTCCAGCACGGCCAGGTTCGCCGTCTCGCCGACCTCGTCGACCAGTTCCGCCAGCAGCGGCCGCGCCCACGTGCCGAACTGCATGCTCGCGTTCTCGCCGAGGCGGATGAGCCGCGCGCCCAGCGCGTACCGGCGGTTGGTGTTCTGCCGCACGTACCCCAGTGCGACGAGGGTGCGGATCAGCCGGTGGATGGTCGGCATCGGCAGCCCGGACGTCGCCGCCAGCTCGGACAGGCTCGCCTCGCCCCCGGTGTCCGCCAGCCGCTCCAGCAGCTCGAAGGCCCGACGCAGCGACTGGACGCTGCCGTCGCGCCCGCTCTTCTCCTCGGCCACCCGCTCTCCTCACGTTGAGCTTCCGCTATGCAGAAACTATAGTCCGTCATGTAGAAACCGTATGTCTGTCTTTTGGAGTGTTGCCGCATGTCTGAGGTCCAGGTGCTCGGCGGACAGGTCGAGCGAGGCGACGAGATCCTGACGCCGGAGGCGCTGGATTTCCTGGCCGGCTTGCACGACAACTTCGCGGCCCGGCGCGACGAGCTGCTCGCCGCCCGCGCGAAGCGCCGCGAGGAGGCGAAGCGGACCGGCAGGCTCGACTTCCTCCCCGAGACCCAGCACATCCGCGAGGGTGACTGGCAGGTCGCGGCCGCGCCGCCCGCGCTGCGGGACCGGCGCGTGGAGATCACGGGCCCCACCGACCGCAAGATGACCATCAACGCGCTGAACTCGGGCGCGAAGGTGTGGCTGGCGGACTTCGAGGACGCGAACACGCCGCACTGGCGCAACGTCGTCGGCGGCCAGGTCAACCTGCGTGACGCGATCCGGGGCGACATCAGCCTCGACAGTAACGGCAAGCACTACGAGCTGCGGAAAGACGCTCCGCTCGCCACGATCGTCGTCCGCCCGCGCGGCTGGCACCTCGACGAGCGCAACCTGACCTTCGGCGGCCGCAAGGGCGTCGGCGCGCTCGTCGACTTCGGGCTGTACTTCTTCCACAACGTCCGTGCGCTGCTGGCCGGCGACAAGGGCCCGTACTTCTACCTGCCGAAGATGGAGAGCCACCTCGAGGCGCGGCTGTGGAACGACGTGTTCACCCACGCCGAGAAGGAGCTGGGCATCGAGCACGGCACGATCCGCGCGACGGTGCTGATCGAGACCATCCCCGCGGCGTTCGAGATGGAGGAGATCCTCTACGAGCTGCGTGAGCACGCGTCGGGCCTCAACGCGGGCCGCTGGGACTACCTGTTCAGCATCATCAAGTACTTCCGCGACGCCGGTGAGAAGTTCGTGCTGCCGGACCGCAACAGCGTGACCATGACGGCGCCGTTCATGCGGGCCTACACCGAGCTGCTCGTGCGCACCTGCCACAAGCGCGGCGCGTTCGCGATCGGCGGGATGGCGGCGTTCATCCCGAGCAAGGACCCCGCGGTCAACGAGAACGCCTCCAAGAAGGTCCACGCCGACAAGGCTCGCGAGGCCAACGACGGCTTCGACGGTTCGTGGGTCGCGCACCCCGGCATGGTGGACCTGTGCCGCGAGGAGTTCGACAAGGTCCTCGGTGACAAGCCCAACCAGCTGGACCGCAAGCGCGAGGACGTGCACGTCACGGCGGACGACCTGCTCAACGTGGCGGCGACCGAGGGCGCGGCGACCGAGGCCGGGCTGCGGGGCGCCGTCGACGTCGGCGTCCGCTACATCGCGTCGTGGCTGGGCGGGAACGGCGCGGCGGGCATCCACAACCTGATGGAGGACGCGGCCACCGCCGAGATCTCCCGTTCGCAGGTGTGGCAGTGGGTGCAGAACGGCATCACGCTCGACAACGGCGAGAAGGTCACGCGTGAGCTGGTGCGCTCGGTCCTCGACGACGTGCGCAAGGAGCTGGACGGGCAGATCCCGGCCGAGCTGCTCACGCCGGCCGTCGAGCTGTTCGAGGAGGTCGCGCTCGCCGAGCAGTACGTCGACTTCCTGACCCTGTCGGCCTACGAGCGGATCTCCTGACGTGACGGGCCGGCTCACCGACGCGGTGTACGACGCCGCCGACGCCCGTCTGTCCGAAGTGGACGCGAGGGTGGCGGCGCGGTACCCCGGTGAGCCGGCCGGCCGTCAGCCGGTGCACACGGTGTACGTGCCGGCGCACCGGTACGCGCCCGGCCTGCTCGCCGAGTGGGGTGAGCGGGCGCGGGCGGTTTTCGTCGAGCGCGGCGAGGAACTGGGGCTGGACCCCGGGATCGTCACGCGCGTGGAGCGCAAACTGGCGACCGAGCCGATCGAGGACCTGCGGATCGACTTCGAGGACGGTTACGGCCACCCGGGCGACGAGGCCGAGGACGCCGCGGCGGTTTCCTGCGGCCGGGTTCTCGCCGGCGGGGAGTCACCGCCGTTCGTGGGCATCCGGTTCAAGAGCTTCGAGCGGGCCACGCGGCGCCGGGGGATCCGCACGCTGGACCTGTTCCTCGGCGCGGTGCTGGAGGGCGGTGAGCTGCCGCGGGGGTTCGTGGTGACGCTGCCGAAGGTGACGGCCGTCGAGCAGGTCGCGGTCGCGGCGGACGTGCTGGGCGAGCTGGAGAAGGCGTACGGGCTCGCGGAGCGGACGCTGCGCTTCGAGGTGCAGATCGAGACTTCGCAGTCCATTGTGGACGCTTCCGGGGCCGTCGCCGTGCCGCGGATCATCGAGGCCGCGCAGGGGCGGTGCAGCGGGCTGCACTACGGCACGTACGACTACAGCGCGGGCCTGGGCATCGCGGCGGCGTACCAGAGCATGGAGCACCCGGCGGCGGACTTCGCGAAGGCGTTCATGCAGGTCAGCGTCGCCGGGACGGGGGTGCGGCTGTCGGACGGCTCGACGAACCGGCTGCCGGTGGGGGAGCGGTTGCTGGAGGGCTGGCGGGAGCACCTGCGCCTCGTGCGGCGCTCGCTGGAGCGCGGGTTCTACCAGGGCTGGGACCTGCACCCGCACCAGCTGCCGACCCGCTTCGCCGCGACGTACACGTTCTTCCGCGAGGGCCTCCCGTCAGCTGCGACGCGCCTTCGTGACTACGCGGCCCAGGCCGACAGCGGCGTGCTGGACGAACCGGCGACGGCACAGGCGCTCGCAATGTTCCTGTGCCGGGGTTTGGACTGCGGCGCTCTTGACGAGGCGGAGATGCCGTTGCCCCGGGCGCGGCTGGACGCCTACGCCCGCCGGGAAGCGGGACCGCGCCCCGCCTAATCCTCCTCGTCCAAGCGCGCCAGGCGGTTCGCCAGGTCGTCGGCGAAGCGCTTCGTCAGCGTGGCGAACCGGTCGCGGTCGTCGGCGGGCCAGGCTGCCAGCGCCTCCTCGAACCAGCCCAGGATCGTCTCCAGGTACCGGTCCGTCACCTGCCTGCCCTCGGGCGTCAGGTCGATCAACCGGGCGCGCTGGTCCTGCGGGTCGACCACCCGCCGCACCAGCTTCCGCCGTTCGATGCCCTGCACCAGCCGCGTGACGTGGGGCCCCGCGACTTCCATCCGCGCGGCGATCTCGCCGATGCGCAGCGGCTCCTCGGCCATGCGCAGCTGGAACAACACCGACATGGCCGGCCGGTCCAGTCCCGAGTTCGTGGCGGCCATCGCGCGCTCCACCAGCTGGCCGCGGCCGATCACCCGGCTCAGCCGCATCAGGTGGGGCAGCAGCGTGAGCAGCGTGGGCTCGGCCATGACCACCTCCTTGATAGATACCTAACTTAGGTATATGTTCGGGCTCAGAAAGCTACCTAAGTTACCTAATCGACCAGGGGGACTCCACCATGACCACCGTCCTGATCTCCGGTGCCAGCATCGCCGGCCCCGCGCTCGGCTACTGGCTCCACCGCTACGGCTTCGAGGTCACCATCGTCGAGCGGGCACAGGCCCTGCGCGGTGGCGGCTACCCGATCGACCTCCGCGGCACCGCCGTCGAGGTCGCCGACCGCATGGGCATCCTGCCGCGCCTGCGGGAAGCCCGTGTCGACGTCCGCAAGCTCACCTTCCTGGACCCGGCGGGCGAGCCGATCACCAGCGTTTCCCCGCAGGAACTCGCTGGCGGGGACAAGGAACACGACATCGAGATTCCCCGCGGCGACCTGGCGAACGCGCTGTTCGACATCACCCGCGACAGCGTCGAGTACCTCTTCGGCGACTCGATCGACACCTTCGACCAGCACGACGACCGCGTGGACGTCACCTTCCGCAGCGGGACCCGCCGTCGCTTCGACCTGGTCGTCGGCGCGGACGGCCTGCACTCGCGCACGCGCGAGCTGCTGTTCGGGCCCGAGGCGCCGTTCCACCGCTACCTCGAATACTGCTTCGCCGGGTTCACGGTGCCCAACGAGCTGGGACTCTCGCAGGAGGGCGTCGCCTGGAACGCCGCCGGGCGCACGGCCGTCCTCTACGCCCCGCGCGAGCAGGGCGACGTGCACGGCTTCCTCACGTTCCTGCGGGAGGACCCGCCGTTCGACGCCTTTGCGGACCCCGCCGCGCAGCGGGACCTCGTCGCTTCGATGTTCCCCGAGCAGGTCTGGCAGCTGCCGAACCTGGTCGCCAGGATGCGGACCGCCGACGACCTGTTCTTCGACGTGGTCAGCCAGATCCACCTGCCGCGCTGGTCCTCCGGGCGGGTCGCGCTGGTCGGCGACGCCGCGTACGCCCCGTCCTTCTTCTCCGGCCAGGGGTCGAGCATCGCGCTCGTGGGTGCGTACCTGCTGGCGGGGGAGCTGGCCTCCCGTGACGACCACGCCAAGGCGTTCACCGCCTACGAGGAGGCCGCGCGGGACTTCGTGAACCGGAACCAGGCGCTCGCCCTCGGCGGCAGCGGGGCGCTGTCCCCGCGGACGGAGGAGGCATTGGCCGCCCGCAACGAGGCGTTGCGCGCGGGCGCCCTCGGCACGCCCGAAGAGCGGGACGACGTCTACAACGGGCTCGTCCTGCCGGACTACCCGGCCTGAAGCGCCAGGTAGACGTCCACCTGCGTGCGGAAGTCGTTGAGGTCGAGGCCGAGCAGCTCGGACGCGCGGGCGATGCGGTAGCGCAGGGTGTTGACGTGGACGTGCAGGGCCTTGGCGGCGGCGGTGGGGGAGCTGGAGCATTCGAGGAACACCCTGACGGTGTGCACGAGATCGGTGCCCTGCGCCGCGTCGTAGGCGAGCAGGCCGCCGAGCACCCGCTCCCGCACCGACCGCCGCAGCTCGTCGGGTGCACCGGCGACGAGCAGCCGGTGCACCGCGACGTCCTCGCCCGCGACGACGGCCAGCCGCTGCGAGCGGCGGGCCGCCACCTCCGCGGCGTGCAGCGCTTCCTGTGCCGCGCCACGCAGGCCGTCCACCGTCGCGGGCCCGCTGATCCCGGCGTAGACACGGGAAACCTCGACGAAAAGGTCCACAGTGGACAACCGGGTGCGTGCCGTGTCCGGCCACTGCTCGTCCGCCTCGATGACGGCACACGCGTCGTCGCCGAGTGAGCCCAGCGAGGCGGGGACGTCCGCGACCAGCTCGGCCAGCAGTTCCGCGGCGAGCGCCGGTTCGTCGTCCGGGGTGCGGAGCACCACGACCCGCACCGGTTCGGCCCGGCCGGTGGCGGCGAAGGCGGCCGCGAGGTCGCCCGCGCCGCTCCCGAGCGCGCCGAACAGCGGTTCCGCGGCCCGGTCGGCGGTGCGGCGCACCTGCTCGGCGCGTGCCCGCGCAAGGCTGAGCAGCCCGGCCAGTTCGTCGGCGAGCTCACCGGTTTCGGGCGAGCCGACGGCGAGGACCCACGGCACGGCGAACCGCCCACCCACCGGCAGGAGCGTGTACCGGTCGGCGACCACGCGCTCGCGGCCGGGGGTGTACCACTCGACGGGCGGCGCCTCCGGGGCGGTGCCGCCCACGACCCGCCCCGTGGCGGACAGCACCCAGCACGGCGCCCCCAGTTCCTGCGCGCCCTGCCTCAGCAGGACCGGCAGGGGTGCGTCGGCCGAGGACAGCAAGCGTTTGCGCGCCCCGCTCGGCTCGCGGCCGCGGTCGGCGGCGAGCGCCAGCACGACGCGTTCGGTGATCACCGCGAACGACAGGTCGGCGGGCACCTCCAGCAGCGGGATCCGGTGCCGGGCACACGCGCGCACGACGTCGTCGGGGATGCCCTCGGTGTCCGCGCCCGACGCCGCCAGCGCCGCGACGCCGGCCCGCGCCAGCGCCGCCACGAACGGTTCGGCGTCCCCCGGCCGCCGCCACCAGAGCAGGCCCGTGAGCACGACCTCGCCCGCGGACACGTACCGGCTCGGGTCGGGCAGCTCGGTCACGTAGATCCGGCTGACCGCGCGGTCGAGCAGCGCCGATCCCGTGCGCAGCCGCAGGCGCAGTTCGGGGATCTCCAGCAGCGTCTTCACCAGGGTCATGACGAGCCGATCCTAGTGACGGGCCGTCCGCTGGAGATGCGCGAGCGCGCGGGGCCGGGGACAGTGAACCGGGGGCGCGGAGTTCGGAGAGGAGCAGGGGATGGACATCGCCGCGCAGATCGGCGCCGTCAAGCGGCAGGTGGGCGACCGGTCGGTGGTGCTGCGGCGCGGCTACGTCGCCGAACCGGAGGACGTGTGGGGTGCCTGCACCGAGCGGGAGCGGCTGAACAGCTGGTTCCTGCCGGTCAGCGGCGACCTGACGGTGGGCGGCCGCTACCAGCTGGAGGACAACGCGCACGGCGAGATCCTGCGGTGCCAGGCGCCGCGGCTGCTGCAGGTGACCTGGGAGTTCGGGCAGGCGCCGCCGTCGACGGTCGAGGTGCGGCTGAAACCGGTCAAGGGCGGCACGATGTTCGAGCTGGAGCATTCGGGGCTCGACGACGAGCAGCAGTGGGACCAGTTCGGCCCGGGTGCGGTGGGCATCGGCTGGGACCTGGTCGTGCTCGGGCTCGGCGTCCACCTCGCCGGTTTCAAGCAGCCGGCGGGCTGGGAGAGCTCGGACGAGTACTACAAGTACCTCGCCGCGAGCAACGACGCGTGGCGCGGGGCGTACGAGGCGGCGGGAGCGGCGCCGAATGTGGCCGCGGCCGCCGCGGAACGCACTTTGGCCGCGTACACACCTTCGCGTTAACACGGACTGGGGGAAAGTACGAACGACCGGCCCTGACCAGGGCGTGGGTTCGTACTTCCGCGCCGTTGCCGTGGCGTGGGTCACGGCGTTGTACTGACCGGGTGGACTTCCTGCGACCCCAGACGCTGGCCGAGGCGCTGGCCCTCAAGGCCGAGCGGCCCGACGCGGTACCGATCGCCGGCGGCACCGACGTCATGGTCGAGCTGAACTTCGACCACCGCCGTCCCGCCGCGCTGCTCGACCTCACCCGCGTCCGCGAGCTCACGGAATGGTCCACTTCGGACTCCGGTGTCCGGCTGGGCGCCGGGGTGCCCTACACCCGCGTCATCACCGAGCTGGGCGAGCGGCTGCCGGGGCTGGCGATGGCTTCGCGGACGGTCGGCTCGCCGCAGATCCGCAACCGCGGCACGGTCGGCGGCAACCTCGGGGCGGCCTCACCGGCCGGGGACACGCATCCGGTGCTGCTCGTGACGGGCGCGGAGATCGAGGCGGCCTCCGTGCGCGGCACCCGGCGGATCCCGGCCGAGGAGTTCTACGTCGGCGTGAAGCGCAACGCGCTCGCCGAGGACGAGCTGATCACCGCGGTGCACCTGCCGCCGCGCTCCGGCTCCCAGCAGTTCGCGAAGGTCGGCACGCGCAACGCGATGGTCATCGCGGTCTGCTCGTTCGCGCTCGCGCTCGACCGCGGACAGGTGCGGGCGGCCATCGGCTCCGCCGCGCCCACCCCGCGCCGGGTGCCCGAGGCGGAGGAGTTCCTGGCCGCCGAGCTGGAGTGGGGCGCGCCGCTGCCGGACTCGCTCAAGCGCCGGTTCGGAGAGCTGGTCGCCGCGGCGGCGCAGCCGATCGACGACGTGCGCGGCACCGCCGCCTACCGCAGGCACGCCCTGTCCGTGCTGGCCCGGCGGACGCTGGGCTGGGCTTGGCGCGAAAACTCCGAGGAGGGCCAGGCATGCGCCTGAACGTGACGGTGAACGGCGAGGCCCGGCAGGCCGACGACGTGTGGGAGGGCGAAAGCCTGCTGTACGTGCTGCGTGAGCGGCTCGGCCTCCCGGGCTCGAAGAACGCCTGTGAGCAGGGCGAATGCGGGTCGTGCACGGTGTACCTCGACGACGTTCCGGTGTGCTCCTGCCTCGTCGCGGCGGGGCAGGCGGAGGGCCGCGAGGTGCGCACGGTCGAGGGGCTCGCCGAGGGTGAGCGGCTCGACCCGGTGCAGCAGTCGTTCGTCGACGCGGGCGCCGTGCAGTGCGGGTTCTGCACGCCGGGGCTCGTCGTCGCGGCACACGACCTGCTGAACCGCGTGCCGGACCCGACCGACGAGGAGATCCGCGAGGCGCTGGCGGGGAACCTGTGCCGCTGCACGGGGTACGAGAAGATCCTGGACGCGGTCCGGATGGCGGCGAAGCGATGAGGACGGTCCTGCGGAACGCGGCGATCGCGACGGTCGACGCCCAAGGCACTGAGTACCGCTCCGGGCACGTCGTGGTGGAGGACGACCGGATCGTCGCGGTGGGCGAAGGCCCCGGCGAAGGTGACGTCGTGGTCGACGCGACCGGCTGCCTCATCACGCCGGGCCTGGTCAACACCCACCACCACCTGTACCAGTGGGCCACGCGCGGTCTGGCCGCGGACTCGACGCTGTTCCAGTGGCTCGTCGAGCTGTACCCGGTGTGGGGGCGGCTCGACGCGGAGATCACGCACGCCGCGGCCAGCGCCGGTCTCGCGCGGCTCGCGCTGACCGGCTGCACGACCGTCGCCGACCACCACTACGTCTTCCCGGCGGACGCCGGCGACCAGATGCACGCCCTCGTCGACGCGACGCGGCGGATCGGGGTGCGCGCGCACCTCGTGCGTGGCTCGATGGACCGCGGGGTGTCGCAGGGCGGTTTGCCACCGGACAACCTGGTCGAGGACACCGAAGCCGCGTTGCTCGGCACCGAGGTGGCGATCGACGCCCACCACGATGCGTCGCCGAACGCGCGGATCCGCGTCGCGGTCGGGCCGTGCTCGCCGTTCTCCGTCAGCGAGCAGCTGATGCTCGGCGCGGCGGAATTGGCGCGCCGCAAGGGAGTCCGGCTGCACACGCACCTCGCCGAGACGCTCGACGAGGAGGCCCAGTGCCTCGCCGAGTTCGGCTGCACCCCGGCCGAGTACGCCGACAAACTCGGCTGGCTCGGCGGCGACGTGTGGCTCGCGCACAGCGTGCACCTGGCCCCGACGGCGATCCGCCGGTTCGGCGCCACGCGCACCGGTTCGGCGCACTGCCCGACGTCCAACGGCCGGCTGGGCACCGGCATCGCGCCGGTGCGGGACCTGCTCGACGCGGGCGCCCCGGTGGGGCTCGGCGTGGACGGCGCGGCCTCCAACGAGTCCGGCGGGCTGGGGGAGGAGCTGCACCAGGCGTTGTTGCAGGCCCGGCAGCGGGGCGGCCCGACGGCGCTGACCGTCCGGGACGCGCTGGTGCTGGGCACGATGGGCGGTGCCCGCTGTCTGGGCCGTGAGCACGAACTCGGCTCGCTCGAACCCGGCAAGCTCGCCGACCTCGTGGTGTGGGACCTGACCGGGCTGCGCTACGCGGGCATCGAGGACCCGGTCGCGGCACTCGTGCTGGGCGCCACGCCGGACGTGAAGCTGCTGATGGTCGGCGGCGAAACCGTCGTGGCCGACGGGGAGCTGCGCACCGCCGACGAGGACGCGCTGGCCGGGGAGCTGACCGCGGCCGCGAGGAGGTTGCGATGACGACGACCGAGCAGGCCACCGGCACCGCGAGCGGCATCGGCAGCAGCCCGCGCCGCCCGGACGGGATCGGCAAGGTGCGGGGCGAGTTCGCCTACTCCTCGGACCTGTGGCACGAGGACATGCTGTGGGGCGCGACGCTGCGCAGCCCGCACCCGCACGCCCGCATCACAGCGGTCGACATCGCGGAAGCGCTTGCGGTGCCCGGGGTTTACGCCGTACTCACGCACGAGGACGTGCCCGGCGTGAACCGCTACGGGCTGGAGCACCCGGATCAGCCCGTGCTCGCGGAGAACGTCGTGCGGTACCAAGGGGAGCCCGTCGCACTCGTCGCCGCCGACCACCCGGAGACCGCGCGCCGCGCGATGAAGCGGATCAAGGTCGCCTACGACGTCCTCGAACCCGTCACCGACGCCGAGGAGGCGGTGGCCGAGGAGCGGAACGTCGTGCGGCACGTGCCGATCCGCCGGGGCGACCCGGAGGCGCGCGCGGAGATCGTGGTCACCGGGTCGTACGAGGTCGGCATGCAGGACCAGGCGTTCCTCGGGCCGGAGTCCGGGCTCGCCGTGCCGGCGGAGGACGGCGGGATCGACCTGTACGTCGCGACCCAGTGGCTGCACGTCGACCAGCGGCAGATCGTCGCCGCGCTCGGGCTGCCCGAGGAGAAGGTGCGGCTGACGCTCGGCGGGGTCGGCGGCGCGTTCGGCGGCCGGGAGGACTTGTCGATGCAGGTTCACGCGTGCCTGCTCGCGTTGCACACCGGCAAGCCGGTGAAGATGGTCTACAACCGCGAGGAGTCGTTCTACGGCCACGTCCACCGCCACCCCGCGACGTTGCACTACGAGCACGGCGCCGACGCGGACGGGAAACTGGTGTACGTCAAGGCGCGCATCTACCTCGACGGTGGTGCGTACGCGTCCTCGACCCCGGCGGTGGTGGCGAACGCGGCGACGCTGGGCGTCGGGCCGTACGACGTGCCCAACGTGAGCATCGACTGCTGGGGCGCGTACACGAACAACCCGCCGTGTGGCGCTATGCGTGGCTTCGGCGCCGTACAGGCGGCTTTCGCGTACGAGTCGCAAATGGACAGACTGGCGGAGGCGTGCGGGCTCGATCCGGTGGAGATCCGGGTCAGGAACGCGATGAGCGAGGGTTCGGTCATGCCGACCGGGCAGGTCGTGGACTCACCGGCGCCGGTCGAGGAGCTGCTCGAACGCCTGGTCGCCAAGCCGCTGCCGCCCGAACCCGAGGGGGAGCCGGACCTGCGGACGCTGCCGGGCGGAGTGTCGAACACGACCCACGGCGAGGGGGTCGTGCGCGGGGTCGGCTACGCGGTGGGCATCAAGAACATCTGCTTCTCCGAGGGCTTCGACGACTACTCGACGGCGCGCGTGCGGCTGGAGGTGGTGGGCGGTGAGCCCGCCGCGACCGTGCAGACCGCGGCGTGCGAGGTGGGGCAGGGGCTGGTCACGGTGCTGCAGCAGATCGTGCGCACGGAGCTGGGCGTCGAGCAGGTGACGATCCTGCCGATGGACACCTCGATCGGCAACGCGGGTTCGACGTCGGCGTCGCGGCAGACCTACGTGACGGGCGGTGCGGTGCGGGCGGCGTGCCTGGCGGTGCGCAAGGCGCTGTTCGACCGTGTTGAGCACGCGTCCGCCGATCTCGACCTGGTCGGCGGCAAGCTGGTGTCCACAAGGGATGGTGTGCTGGCGGATCTGGTGGACGTGCTGGGCGAAGCGGTCCTCGACGAGAATGTCGAGTGGCGGCACCGGCCCACGGAGACGCTCGACCCGGAGACCGGTGCGGGCAACGCCCACGTGCAGTACGGGTTCGCGGCGCACCGGGCCGTCGTGGACGTGGACGTGGAGCTGGGCCTGGTGAAGGTGGTCGCGCTGGACTGCGCGCAGGACGTCGGGAAGGCGCTCAACCCGCAGGCGGTGCTGGGCCAGATCCAGGGCGGGTCCGCGCAGGGGCTCGGGCTGGCGGTGATGGAGGAGATCCAGGTACGGGACGGCAAGGTGCGCAACCCGTCCTTCACCGACTACCTGATCCCGACGGTGCTCGACATGCCCCCGATGTCGATCGACGTGCTGGAACGGGCCGACCCGCACGCGCCGTACGGCCTGCGGGGAGTCGGCGAGCCACCCACGATCTCGTCCACCCCGGCCATCGTGGCGGCGATCCGCGCGGCGACGGGACGGGCACTGACGAGGGTTCCCGTGCGGCCGGAGCACATCACCGGCGTGTGAGGGGTTCAGGACCGTGGCGGTGGCGGTGGCGCGGCCGTCCCCGCCCGTGACGCTCGTCCTCAACGACTGGGGCGGCGCGCAGTTCCTGATCTCCGAGGGCCGCGCCGAGCGCATCGGGCGGCTGGTGCTCGTCGCGTGCGAGGCCTTCGACAACTACCCGCCGGGCCTGCCGGGCAAGTTGATCACGCTCGCCGCCCGCATCCCCGGTGGTCTCGCGGCGGCCGTGAAACTGTTGCGGTTCCCGGCGTTCCGGCGTGACATCCGGAAGTACGGGCTTTCCGTGCCACCATGGGAAACCCTGCTCGCCTGGGCTGACCGGCTGAAGACGTTCGACCGGCCCGTGCTCAGCGAGCAGCTGCGGACCTTCGTTCCCGTTTCCCGAACACCAGGTTGAGCACCACGGCGACGACGCAGCCCGCGCTGATCCCCGAGTTCAGCACCGTCTGGACGGCCGACGGGAAGTGCGCGTAGAAGTGCGGCGCGGCGATCGGGATGACGCCGACACCCAGCGCCGCCGCGACGATCGTGACGTTCGCCGGGCTGTCGAACGACGCCTGGGCGAGCGTCCGCACCCCGCTGACCGCGACGCTGCCGAACAACACGAGCCCCGCCCCGCCGAGCACCGGCTGCGGCACGAGCGCCACGATCCCGCCCGCCACCGGGAACAGCCCCAGCAGCACCAGGATCGCCCCGCTCGCCGCCACCACGTACCGGCTGACCATGCGGGTCAGCGCGACGAGCCCGATGTTCTGCGCGAACGCCGTGCACGCGAACCCGCCGAAGACCGTGCTCACCGCGGTGGCGAGCCCGTCCGCGCGCAGCCCGTCGGCGAGCGTGCGCTGCGTCGTGGGCCTGCCGACGACCTCGCCGAGTGCGAGCATGTCCGCCGTGCTCTCCGCCATGATCACGAGCATCACGATCGCCATCGACACGATGGCCGCGACGTCGAACGCCGGCGCGCCGAAGTGGAACGGGCTCGCGACGCCGAACGCGGGCGCGTCCCGCAGTGTCGACGTGTCGACCTGCCCCAGCGGCCACGCCACGAGCGTGCCGACCACCAGCCCGAGCAGCAACGCGATCCGGCTGAGGAACCCGGACAGGAAGCGGTTGAACGCCAGCACCGCGAGCAGCGTGATCCCGGCCAGCAGGAGACCACGCGGCTGCACGCTGTCCTGCTGGTCCGAGATCCAGCCGACCGCCACCGGCAGCAGCGACACCCCGATCAGCGTGATCACCGTGCCGGTCACCAGCGGCGGGAAGAACCGCGTCAGCCGGGAGAAGAACGGCGCGGCGAGCACCATCAGCGCGGCACCGACGAGCGTCGCCCCGTAGACGAGCCCGAGCGCGTTCCGCGGCCCGTGCTGCTGCACGATCGCCAGCACCGGGGCGACGTTGGCGAACGTGACGCCGTTGACCAGCGGCAGGCGCGCGCCG
The DNA here is from genome assembly GCF_039542405.1 of Amycolatopsis dongchuanensis. Lineage (NCBI taxonomy): Bacteria > Bacillati > Actinomycetota > Actinomycetes > Pseudonocardiales > Pseudonocardiaceae > Amycolatopsis > Amycolatopsis dongchuanensis. The sequence goes on along the minus strand of NZ_BAABIB010000125.1, from coordinate 85,982 downwards.
AAGCGCCACACGCCGAGCGTCTGCAGCAACGTCGCGAGCCCCGCGGTGAACAGGCTCGCGCTGATCAGCAGGCTCAGCTGCCCCGGCGAGAGCCCCACGGCGCCGCCGATGATCAACGGCGGCGCGACGACCCCGGCGTACATCGCGGCGACGTGCTGGACGCCACCGACGACCAGCTGTGCGGCGGGGGGTTTACGGTCGACGGGGTGGGTGTCCACAGTGGACGCCGTCGCGGTCATGCGACTCCTCAGAATGCGGGAAGCGTGTGCCAGGCGAGTCCGGCGTCTTCGGCGTCGTCGCGGATCACCGTACCTTCGATGAGTCCGTACGGGCGATCGGCCGCGTAGAAGACCTCGTTGTCGTTGGTCAGGCCGAACGGGGTGAGGTCGACCAGGAAGTGGTGCTTGTTGGGCAGGGAGAGCCGGATCTCGGCCACCTCCGGCCGCTCACGCAGCACCGCCTCGCCCATCGCGTACAGGGTCTGCTGCAGCGAGTAGCTGTGCAACGTGGCGAACGTCTCCAACATCAGGCGCCGGATCTCGCCGAAGCTGTTCGCCCAGTCGATCCCGGAGCCCTGGTAGCGCCAGCGCGCGGTGACCGCGGTCGCCAGGATGCGGTCGTCGGTCTCCGGCAGCGTCGTGTACTCGTCGCGCGGGAAGCCGTGGAACTCCGAACCGGTGGACTTGAGCACCACCAGGTCACGCAGCCCCGAGACGACCCACGCGCGGTCGCCGTCCACCGTCACCGCCGTCGTGCGCTTCTCGTCTCCCGCGCGGGAGAACGAGTGCTCGTGCGGCTTGCCGTCCACGGGGATCCGCTGCCAGGCGTGTTCGTCGATCAGGATGCGGGCGCCGGTGATGTTGCCGCGCACGAAGCGCCGCCCCAGCCGCAGCGCGAAGTCCTCGATCTCGCCGACCGGGCTTTCCTTGGCGAACGCGTACACCGTGTTCTTCTGCGTGTCCGTCGCCAGGACGCCGGCGTTGTCGCCGTGCAGGTGCGTCGCGGCGAGGTCACCCCGGAGCGAGGTCGACACCGTGAGGTCCCTGATCTCGTGCACCGGCGTGCTGCGGTCCACCGTCACCAGCCGGACCTCGGCCTTGCCGTACTGGTTGGGCCCCAGGGTGATCGCCACGGGTCAGCTCCCTCGGTAGGTGGTGTACGAGTGCGGGCTGAGCAGGATCGGGACGTGGTGGTGCGCCTGCGCGTCGGCGATCCGGAAGGTCACGGTGATCTCGGGGAAGAAGCCGTCCGGCCCGAGGTACTCGCCGGTGTCGAAGACCAGGCGGTACACGCCCGGCGCCAGCTCGTCCGGCCCGAGGTTGCGGACGCGCCCGTCGTCGTCCGTGACCCCTTCGGCCAGGACCTTTCCGCCGGATTCCAGGCGCACCGCGATACCCGCGGCGGGACGGCCTTTCGCGGCGTCGAGCACGTGCGTGGTCACGAGGCTCACCCGTGCACCTCCTTCGCCAGCCGCAGCTGGGCGATCTTGACGAGCTCCCGGCCTGCGACGGCCAGTTCGGTGTCGGGGTCGTTGGCCATGCGCTCACGCAGGTTCGCCAGCAGTTCGTCCCCGCTGCGGCCGCTGGCGCACACGAGGAACACGTGCCCGAAGCGGGCCTCGTACTCGGCGTTGGCGCTGCGGAACTTCTCGGCCGCGGCACTGTCCACTCCAGACTGCTCGGTCTTCGACGCGCCACTCGCCCGCTCGCCGATCCTCGGATGTGCGGCCATCGCGCGGTGGATCTCGTCCGGCGTCAACGTGAGGTCCGCGGCGGCCTGGAGCGCGTCAACGTCGCTGTACGGCCGCCCGGCGAGCACCGCCTCCACCCAGCGCGGCACGTCCAGGCACGCGCTGAGCACCGGCCGGAGTTCGGCGGCAGGTGCGGAGTTGAACCCGGTCAGGTCGAGGGGCACCGCTTGATAGTCCGTCAACAATTTGTTGAAGTCAATGCTCGCGGTTCAGGTAGTTGTAGACCGTGAACCTGGTGACCCCGAGAGCGGAGGCGATGGTGACGACGGCTTTCCGCAGGGCGAACGCGCCGCGTTCCTCCAGCAGGCGCACGGCCCGCTGCTTCCCCGCGCGGTCGAGGTCGGCGAGCGGGCTGCCCAGCTGCGCTTCGACCTCGCGGATGAGCCGGGCCAGCTGTGGCGCCGGTTCGACGACGGGCGGACCGTCCCCTGCGGACAGTTGCAGCGTGAAGCGCGTGGCACCGCCGTCGAGCGCCGCACGGGCGATGGCGGGCAGGGCGTCGAGCAGCGCGTCGGAGTCGCCGGACGCGGTGGTGCCGAGCGGGCCGAAATCCACCGTGAGCCCGGCCTTCACCGCCGCTTCGCGAGCGCGGACGGCGTGTTCGGGAGGCTCGCCTTCGCCGCGGAAGGGTTCAGTGGTGAACTCGGCTCTCAGCTCCACTCCTGGCACGGTAGCCCGTTGACCAGGGGAAGACCATCCCGGTATTCTCAACATACGGAATTGACTTTCCGCTATCTGGAAGAAGGCGGCATGCGGTACGACGTGAACCTCTCGCTCCTCTTCACCGAGCTTCCCCTGCTGGAACGCGCCGAGGCCGCCCGCGCGGCGGGGTTCACCGCGGTGGAGTACTGGTGGCCGTTCGACACCGCGCACCCGGGTGACCGCGAGGTGGACGCGTTCGTGCGCTCGGTGTCCGACGCGGGCGTGCGCCTGGTGAGCCTCAACTTCTTCGCGGGGGACATGGCTTCCGGGGAGCGCGGGCTGGTGTCGTGGATCGGCCGGGAGCAGGAGCTGGCCGACAGCGTCGCGATCGCGGTCGGCATCGCCGAGCGGCTGGGCTGCCGCACGTTCAACGCCTTGTACGGCAACCGCATCGACGGCCTCGACCCGACCGCGCAGGACGAGCACGCACTGTCCATACTGGACCAAGCGGCGGCGGCCGCCGCCCGCATCGGCGCCCGGCTCGTGCTCGAACCGCTGTCGGGAATCGAGAACTACCCGCTCAAGGCCGCCGCGGACGCGCTCGCGGTGTGCGACAAGCTGGGCCGGGACAACGTCGCGCTGCTGTTCGACCTGTACCACCTCGGCACCAACGGCGACGACCTCGACGCGGTGATCTCGCACCACGCCGCGCGGATCGGGCACGTCCAGGTCGCCGACGTGCCCGGCCGCCACGAGCCCGGCACCGGTGCCCTGGACATCCCCGGCTACCTGGCGAAACTCGCCGAGGCGGGCTACGACGGGTATGTCGGGCTCGAATACGTGCCGAGCGGGCGCACCGAGGACTCGTTCGGCTGGCTGGGAGGGCGGCGATGACGAAGATCGGCTTCATCGGCCTGGGCATCATGGGCGGTCCGATGGCGGCGAACCTGGTCAAGGCCGGGTTCGACGTGACGGGCTACAACCGCAGCCGCGCCAAGGTGGACAGGCTCGTCGAGGCCGGCGGGCGGGATGCGGACAGCGTCGCCGACGCGGTGCGCGACGCGGACGTGGTGGTCACGATGCTGCCCGACTCGCCGGACGTGGAGGCGGTCGTCCTCGGCGAGGACGGCGTGCTCGCCCACGCGAAACCGGGCACGCTCCTCGTCGACTGCAGCACCATCCGGCCGGATGTGTCCCGCGCGATCGCGGAGCGGATGCGGGCGCTCGACGCGCCCGTGTCCGGTGGTGAGCAAGGGGCGATCGAGGGCAGCCTGTCGATCATGGTCGGCGGCGGCGCCGAGGACTTCGCCGCCGCGCGCCCGGTGCTCGACGCGGTGGGCAGCACGGTCGTGCACGTGGGCGAGGCGGGCGCCGGGCAGACGGTCAAGGCCGCCAACCAGCTGATCGTCGCGGGCACGATCGAGCTCGTCGCCGAGTCGCTGGTCTTCCTCGAAGCCCACGGCGTGGACACCGAAGCCGCCATCAAGGTGCTCTCGGGCGGGCTGGCGGGAAACCGCGTCCTCGACCGCAAGGCCGCCGCGATGGTCCGGCGCGAGTTCACGCCGGGGTTCCGGGTCGAGCTGCACCACAAGGATCTCGGCATCGTGCAGGCCGCCGCGCGTGAGGCCGGGGTGGCGATCCCGCTGGGTGCGGCGGTGGCGCAGTTGATGGCCGCGCTGAACGCCCAGGGCCACGGCGGTCTCGACCACGGCGCCCTGCTGAAACTCGTAGCCCAGTTGTCCGGGCGGGAGGAGGTCTGATGCGGCTGGTGTTCCGGGCGCGGCGAGCGGTGACCGCCGCGGGTGAAGGGGCCTTCGACGTGGGGGTGGACGGCGAGACCGTGACCGCGGTCGAGCCGTACGGCACGTTGCGTGGTGACCGGGCGGTGGAGCTGGGCGAGGACGTCGTCCTGCTGCCCGGTCTCGTCGACACCCACGTGCACGTCAACGACCCCGGGCGCAGCGAGTGGGAGGGCTTCGAGACGGCCACCCGCGCGGCGGCGGCCGGCGGTGTCACGACCATCGTCGACATGCCGCTCAACAGCCTGCCGCCGACTGTGGACGTCGCCGCGCTGGACCTCAAGCGCAAGACGGCGGCCGGGCGCGTGCACGTGGACGTCGGCTTCTGGGGCGGCGCGATCCCCGGCAACGCCGGTGAGCTGCGGGCACTGCACGCGGAGGGCGTGTTCGGCTTCAAGTGCTTCCTGCTGCACTCCGGCGTCGACGAGTTCCCGCCGCTCGGCGACGAGGAGCTGGAAGGCGACCTGCGCCTGCTGCGTGACCTCGGCGCCCTGATGATCATCCACGCCGAGGACTCGGAGACGATCGAGCACGCGCCCCAGCCCCACGGCCGCCACTACGGCGACTTCCTCGGCTCCCGCCCGCGTGAGGCCGAGAACCGCGCGATCGCCCGTGTTATCGAGCTCGCCCGGCGGACCGGCGCCCGCGTGCACATCCTGCACCTGTCCTCTTCGGACGCACTGCCGCTGATCGCCGCCGCGCGAGAGGACGGGGTGTCGCTGACCGTCGAGACCTGTCCGCACTACCTGACGTTCACCGCCGAGGAGATCGCCGACGGGGCCACGCAGTTCAAGTGCTGCCCGCCGATCCGCGAAGCCGGCAACCGCGAACAGCTGTGGCAGGGGCTCGCCGACGGGCTGATCGACTTCGTGGTCAGCGACCACTCGCCGTGCACGCCCGAGCTGAAACGCTTCGACAGCGGGGACTTCGGCGAGGCGTGGGGCGGGATCTCCAGCCTGCAGGTCGGCCTGCCCGCGGTCTGGACGGGCGCTCGTGCGCGTGGTTTCGGCCTCGCCGACGTGGTGCGGTGGATGGCGGAGCGCCCCGCCGCGCAGGTCGGGCTGACCCACAAGGGCCGGATCGCGGCGGGTGCCGACGCGGACTTCTGCGTGTTCGCGCCGGACGAGGAGTTCGTGGTGGACGTGGCGAACCTGCGGCACCGCAACCCGGTGAGCGCCTACCACGGCCGGTCGCTGACCGGCGCGGTGCGCTCGACGTGGTTGCGGGGCAAGGAGATCACCGGAGAGCCGCGGGGCCGGTTGCTGGTGCGGGGGAGGAAGTAGTGGACCGTCCGGAGTGGACCGCCGACCCGGATCTGGCTTCGCGCCGGGTCGGGGGCAGCGTGGTGTGGGCGAACGACGAGCTGTTCGCCGAGCGGGAGAACCTGATCAAGCCCGAACAGCCGGAGTTCCGGCCGTGGAGCTTCGGGCACAAGGGGCAGATCTACGACGGCTGGGAAACCCGGCGGCGCCGCGAACCCGGTATCGACCAGGCGATCGTCCGCCTCGGACTGCCGGGTGTGGTGACCGGTGTCGTCGTGGACACCGCGTTCTTCACCGGCAACTACCCGCCGTTCGCGTCCGTCGAGGCGGTCGCGGTGGACGGTTACCCCAGCCCCGGGGAACTGTCCGCTTTGGACTGGACGACGCTCGTGCCGAAGTCCGCCCTGAAGGGGGACAGCGAGAACCCGTTCCAGGTTTCCTCGTCGCGTCGGTGGACGCACGTGCGGCTGAGCATCCACCCGGACGGCGGGGTGGCGCGGTTCCGGGTGCACGGCAGGCCGGTCGCGGACCCGCGGCTGCTCGACCTCGGCTCGTTCGACCTCGCCGCGCTGGAGCACGGCGCACGCGTGACGGGTGCGAGCAACATGTTCTACTCCTCGCCGAACAACCTGATCTCGCCCGGCTTCGCGAGCGTGATGGGGGAGGGCTGGGAGACCGCCCGCCGCCGCGACGACGGCAACGACTGGGTCGAGATCGCGCTCGCCGGCGAGGGCGTGCCGCGGCTGGCGGAGCTGGACACCAGCCATTTCAAGGGCAACGCGCCCGGCTGGGCGTCGCTGTCGGGTTCGCTGGACGGTGAGACGTGGTTCGAGGTGCTGCCCCGCACCCGGCTGCAGCCGGACACCCGGCACCGCTTCCCGCTGGAGCAGCCCCGCGAGCTTTCGCACCTGCGCCTGGACATCTACCCCGACGGCGGCATGGCGCGCCTGCGGTTGTACGGCGGGCTGACCGAGCGCGGCCGGTCGGAGTTCACCGAGCGGTTCCGGGCGGCGCAGTCCGGCTGATGGCCGAAAAGGTGGGTTCCTCGACGTTGTGGTCATCGGGCGGCTCCCGCCAGCATGGGTGGCATGGGAACCCGCACGGTGCTGATCGTCCTGTTCGAGGGCGTGCAGAGCCTCGACCTGACCGGGCCGCTGGAGGTGTTCAGCACCGCCAACCGGTTGCGAGGGGAGCGGGGGTACGCCGTCACGACGGCGGCCCCCGGTGGCCGTCCCGTGCACACGTCGAGCGGCCTGCTGGTCACGCCCGACGAGGACCTCGGCCGGGCCAGGGTGACGGACCTGCTGCTCGTGCCCGGCGGCGAGGGCACGCGCGATCCGGATCCTGACGTCGTCGGCTGGCTGCGGCGGCACGCGGGGGAGGCGCGGCAGGTGGTGTCCGTGTGCACGGGTGCGTTCCTGCTCGCCGAAGCCGGGCTGCTGAACGGGCACCGGGCGACGACGCACTGGGCCTACTGCGGCACGCTCGCCGGCCGCTACCCGGACGTGGAGGTGGACGCGGAGCCGATCTTCGTGCGGGACGGGCGGGTCGCGACGTCGGCCGGGGTGACCGCGGGCATCGACCTCGCGCTCGCGCTGGTCGAGGAGGACTTCGGCCGGGAGCTGGCGCTGCGCGTGGCACGGCAGCTCGTGGTGTTCCTGCGCCGTCCGGGCGGGCAGGCGCAGTTCAGCGTCCAGCTCGCGACGCAGACCGCGAGCAGCGAGCCGCTGCAGGGGATCCAGCAGTGGATCACCGAACACCCTGGCGACGACCTGACGGTGGACGCGCTGGCGCGGCGGGTGAACCTGTCGCCGCGGCACTTCGCGCGCGCGTTCACCGCGGAGGTCGGGATGTCGCCGGGCCGGTACGTCGACCGCGTGCGGCTGGAGGCCGCGCGACGGCAGCTCGAAGACACGACGGACGGGGTCATGCACATCGCGCACCGGTGTGGTTTCGGCACACCGGAAGCGATGCGGCGCGCGTTCCTGCGCACGCTCGGCGTCGGCCCCGCCGAATACCGCCGCCGGTTCCAGTCCGGCCTACGGAGGGAAAGAGATGCAGATCGCCATCCTGCTGTATGACCGCCTCACGGCGCTCGACGCCGTCGGACCGTACGAGGTGTTCAGCCGGATCCCGGAGGCGCAGGTCGTCTTCACGGGTGAGCGCACCGGTCCCGTGCGCACTGACATCGGCAGCCTCGGGCTGGTGGTGGACGCGCCGCTGGAGGAGGTGACGCGGCCGGACATCGTGGTGGTGCCGGGCGGACCGGGCCAGACGGCGCTCATGGCCGACGGCCCGGTGCACGAGTGGCTGCGGGCGGTGGACGCGACGAGCACGTGGACGACCTCGGTGTGCACGGGCTCCCTGATCCTCGGCGCGGCGGGGTTGCTGAAGGGGAAGCGCGCCACGTCGCACTGGCTGGCGCTGGAGCAGCTGCCCGCGCTGGGCGCGACGCCGGTGAGCGAGCGCGTGGTCTTCGACGGCAAGTACGTGACCGCGGCGGGCGTGTCGTCGGGCATCGACATGGCGCTGACGCTGGCGAACCGCTTGGGCGGGGATTTCCTGTCGCAGGCCGTGCAACTGGGCATCGAGTACGACCCCCAGCCACCCCACGACGCGGGCAGCCCGGCGAAGGCCCCGGCGGAGGTGGTGGAGTTCCTCCGCTCGCGGAGCCGCTTCGTGCTGGAGGGGGCGGAGTAGGGGTTAGCGGGCGTCGAACTCGTACACCACCCAGGGGCCGCCGGGCTCGTCATGCGCGGGCACCTCGACGAAGCCGCACTGCGCGACGAGGCGGCGCGAGGGGACGTTGTCCGGGCGGATCACCGCCCGTACGGTCACCACCTCCGGCGCCCTGACCGACCGCGCGAGCAGCTGCTTCAGCGCGGCACGTGCGTAGCCCTGGCGGCGGTACTCGGGCTCGACCCCGTAGGTCACCTCGACGCGGCCCGCGGGGTCGGGCAGGTCGTGAAAGCCTGCCCGGCCCACGACCAGCTGCCGGTGCTCGTCCCAGATCACGTGTGCCAGCCACGCGGCGGCGCGTGGGTCGGCGTCCAGGCGGGCCCGTGCCCGCCCCCAGCCCGGCACCCACTCCGGCCGCCCGAAGAACGGCGGCAGCGGCACCGGAACCGAGCGGGCTGCCCCAGCGAAATCCCCCTCGGCGAGGGCGCGGATCGCGACTTCGCCGAGGGGCAGCAGCCTTACGCCGCTCACTCGCCGCGGCGGGAGACCAGCGTGATCGACTCGCCGGGTTCGAGCACGCGCAACCGCTCGCTCAACCCCGCGTTCGCGAACGCCTTGCGCACAGCGTCGGGGCCTTCCGTGAAGTGGCCCCAGCCGCGGGTGTGCAGCGGGATCACGATCTTCGCGTTCAGGATGCGCGTCGCCTCGGCGGCGAGTTCGCTCGTGAGCGTCAGTGGCGCGCCGTCGAACAACGAGGTGCGTGCCGCGCCCGCGAACAGCAGCGCCACGTCCACCGGACCGACCCGGCGCGCGATCGCCCGCACCTGGTCCAGCGAAGCGTTGTCACCCGACACGTACACCGACGGCACGTCCCGCCCGCGCAGCACGAACCCGATCACCTCGCCCGTCACGCCCTCGGCCCCGGCCGGGCCGTGTTGCGCGGGCACGGCGATCACCTGCAGCGAACCCAGGTTGATCGCGGCCCACGGCGGCAGGCCCTGCGCGGTCCCGCCGAGCCGGCGCGCGCCGCTCACCGTGGTGAGCGTCAGCAGGATCCGCCCGACGAGGTCACGCCCCGCCGGGTCGAGGTTGTCCGCGTGCTGGTCGTGCGACAGCAGCACGGCGTCGACCGGCTCCAGCGACTCGAGCGGCACCGCGGGCCCCTCGGTCTTCGTCAGCGTGCGTCCCGGCCCGGTCTCGTACTCCCCGGCGGGGCTGAACGTGGGGTCGGTGAGCAGCCGCCGGTCGGCGATCTCCAGCAACGCGGTCGGCCCACCGACGAACGTCACCCGCAGCTCTCCGGTCATGACAGGAACAACCGTTTCGGCATGGCGATCCTTCCCCTCACGGCGCCGACTGGCGCCGCGAGCTGACGACCCCGGTGTTGAAGCCCGCGAGGTGCAGGCCACCGGCGAACCGCGCGTGCTCGATCTTCACGCACCGGTTCATCACCACGTCCAGTCCGGCCTCGGTGGCGCGTCCGGCCACCGGCTCGTGCCACAGGCCCAGCTGCAGCCACAACGTGCGCGCCCCGGCCTTGATCACCTCTTCCGCGACGTCCGGCAGGTCGGAGTGCTTGCGGAACACGCTCACCAGGTCCACGTCCGGCACGTCCGCCAGCGACGCGTACACCGGCTGCCCGAGCAGCGTCTTCAGCCGCGGGTTGACGAAGTTCACCCGGTACCGGCTGGACGACAGCAGGTACGTCGCGACGAAGAAGCTCGGCCGCGCCGGGTTGTCCGACGCGCCGATGATCGTCACCGACTTCGTCCGGCGCAGGATCGCCTGCCGTTCCCGCGCGGTCGGCGCCGTCCACGACACCGCACCCTCCGACCGCACCGCCCCGGCCGGAACACTCGTCTCCAGACTCATGCGGCCTCCCGTCGGACGCGGCAAGCCGCGGCAGTGTCCTTTGCCAGCATGGTGTTCGATGATTCGGACCTGCAAGCAGTCCTCATGCCTTCACCGCCGCAGCCAAAGCCTGGTCGATGTCCCAGCAGATGTCCTCGACGTCCTCCAGACCGATCGACAGGCGGATCAGGTCCGGCCCCACGCCACCGGCCTCCAGCTGCTCGTCGGACAACTGCTGGTGCGTCGTCGACGCCGGGTGGATCACCAGCGTGCGGGCGTCGCCGACGTTCGCCAGGTGGGACAGCAGCTCCACCGACTCGACGAACTTCTCGCCCGCCGCCCGGCCGCCCTTGACGCCGAACGAGAACACCGCGCCCGGCCCGAGCGGCAGGTACTTCTTCGCGCGCTCGTGGTGCGGGTGGTCGGGCAGGCCCGCGTAGCTCACCCACGCCACGCGCTCGTCGGCGGCCAGGAACTCCGCCACCGCCTGCGCGTTGCGCACGTGCGCGTCCATCCGCTGCGGCAGCGTCTCCACGCCCTGCAGCAGCAGGAACGCCGAATGCGGCGAGAGCACCGCGCCGATGTCACGCAGCTGCTCGGCGCGCAGCCGCGTGCAGAACGCGTACTCGCCGAAGTTCTCCCAGTACTTCAGGCCGCCGTAGGAGGGCACGACCTCCGTCATCCGCGGGAACTTGCCGTTGCCCCAGTCGAACTTCCCCGACTCGACGACGACGCCGCCGAGCGTGGTGCCGTGCCCGCCGAGGAACTTCGTCGCCGAGTGCAGCACGATGTCCGCCCCGTACTCGATCGGCCGGCACAGGTACGGCGTCGCGAGTGTGGCGTCGACCACCAGCGGGATGCCGTGGGCGTGCGCGAGGTCGGCCAGGCCGGAAATGTCCGCTATGCCGCCGCTCGGGTTGCCGATGACCTCGGTGTAGATCAGTTTCGTGCGGTCGGTGATCGCCGCCGCGTACGCGTCGAGGTCGTCCCCCGGTACGAACGTCGTGTCCACGCCGAACCGGCGCAGCGTGCCGTCGAGCTGGGTGACCGTGCCGCCGTAGAGCCCGCTGGCCGACACGATGTGGTCCCCGGCCTCGGCGAGCGCGGCGAACGTGAGGAACTCGGCCGCCTGCCCGCTGCTCGTCGCGACCCCGCCGATACCGCCTTCCAGGCTCGCGAGCCGCTCCTCGAAGGCGGCCACCGTCGGGTTGCCGATGCGGCTGTAGATGTTGCCGTACTTCTGCAACGCGAACAGGTTGGCCGCGTCGGCCGCGTCTTCGAACACGAAGCTCGTCGTCTGGTAGATCGGGACCGCCCTGGCCCCCGTCGCCGGGTCGGGGGTGCCCCCGGCGTGCAGGGCACGGGTGCGGAAACCCCAGCTGCGCTCACTCACCCCTGGGACGTTACCCAGGATTTCCCCGGCAGGCCAAGGTTCCCGGCCGTTGGAAGTGGGTAGTTGCCCTGCCATGACGAACTTCCAGTCCGCTCCAGGAGGCACTTTCCCGCTCGGCGGCGACCTGCCCGTGCACCGGCTCGGCTACGGCGCGATGCAGCTCACCGGCCCCGGCGTCTGGGGCCCGCCGGCGGACTCCGAAGGCGCCGTCGCCGTGCTGCACCGGGCCGTCGAACTCGGCGTGAACCTCATCGACACGGCCGATTCCTACGGGCCGTCGGTGGCCGAGGAGCTGATCCGGGAGGCGCTGTACCCGTACCCGGACGACCTGGTCATCGCCACCAAGGCGGGGCTGCTGCGGACCGGTCCCGACGAGTGGGTGCCGTGCGGCCGCCCGGCGTACCTGCGGCAGCAGCTCGAAATGAGCCTGCGCCGGCTCGGGCGGGACCGCATCGACCTGTTCCAGCTGCACCGCGTCGACCCCGAGGTCCCGCTGGCGGACCAGGTCGGTGAGCTCAAACTGCTGCGGGACGAGGGCAAGATCCGGCACATCGGACTGTCCGAGGTGAACGTCGACCAGCTGGAACAGGCGCGCGAGGTGGTCGAGATCGTCAGCGTGCAGAACCTGTTCAACCTGGCGGACCGGCACAACGAGGCCGTGCTGGAGCACGGGGAGGCCGAGGGCATCGCCTTCATCCCGTGGTTCCCGATCGCGACCGGTCAGCTCGCCCAGCCCGGCGGTGTGCTGGAGCAGGCGGCCAAGGAGCACGACGCGACGCCCGCGCAGCTGGCGCTGGCGTGGCTGCTGCGGCGGTCCCCGGTCATGCTGCCGATCCCGGGCACGCGTTCGGTGGCGCACCTGGAGGAGAACGTCGGCGCCGCGGACGTGGAGTTGACCGACGAGGAGTTCGCGTCACTGTCCGCGCTGGGCGAAGGCTGACCGCAGGCGCCGCTCGCGCTCGGCGGGGGTCTGCCGCGGGCAGCTCAGGCACTTGTCCTGCCGGGTGGCGAGGTAGATGAGGCAGCACGACGCGCGCCGGACGACCGTCGTGCCGTCCACGTCGGTGTAACGCGGCTTCGGCAGGCCGATGGCGGTGGCGAGCGGTTCCGCGAGCGCGGGCGCGCCGTTCCACAGTAGACGGTTGGCGATCGAGTCCGTCGCGATCGCGCGCAGTGCCGGGGCGCGGGCGCCGGTCACGTCGGCGAGTGCCGCGACGACGGACTCGATCATCCCGGCGAACGCCGTCGCGACGTCACCGGTGAGCCGCCGTGCGGAGTGCGCGGCGACGAGGCTGCCGTCTTCGAGCAGGTCCAGGCTGAGCGCGTCGAGCGCCGGGTCGAGGAGCGGTTCGGCCCTCGCCAGCGTTTCCAGCGTCGGGGCGACCAGCACGGACGACGCCGAGTACCACCAGATCGTGCCGAGCACGTCCGGCGCCGCGCAGCCGTAGCGCCGGGCGGCGAGGCCGATCTGCGCGCGCAGCCACGCCCGGTCTTCGATGCGTGCCGCCGGGACGGCGATCACGGCAGCCGCCGGTATTCGGACAGCAGGAAGGACGCGGTCACGTCGAGCGGCTCGGTCACGTCGCCGAGCCGCGTCAGCCGTTCGGGGTGGTGGGCGTTGGGGCCCATCAGCACCGCGCGCCGGACGTCCACAGGGGACAGTGTGAGCCGCTCGGTGTGCTCGGTGCGGGACACCGGTGCGAAGTGCCCGGCCAGCGCCGCGTCGAGCCGCTCCTCCTTGCGCCCGTCCACCTCCAGCAGGTCTGCCACCGACGCCAGCTCCCGCAGGTGCGCCGGCTGCGGCGACACCACGAGCAGGCGCCCGCCGGGCCGCAGCACGCGGGCGAACTCCGCCCCGTTGCGGGGTGCGAACACGTTCAGCACCAGCTCCGCCGAACCGCTCGCGACCGGCCACGGCTCCCACAGGTTCCACACCGCGGCGCCGATGCGCTCGTGCGCCCGTGCCGCGCGCCGCAACGCGAGCGCGGACACGTCCAGGGCCAGCCCGTGTGCCCCGGAGACCTCGTCCAGCACCCGCGCGAGGTGGTAACCGGTGCCCGCGCCCGCGTCCACCACGAGTTCCGGCCGCAGCTCCGCCGCGCGGCGCGCCAGCGCGTCCGCGAGCCCGGCGTAGTGCCCCGCGCCGAGGAACTCGACCCGCGCCGCGACCATCTCCGCGGTGTCGGCCGTGCCCGACGGGACCTTCGCGTGCAGGAGGTTCACGTACCCCTGTTTCGCCAGGTCGAAGGCGTGCGCACGGGCGCAGCGCAGGGCGCGGCCGGTCAGCTCGACGGGATCGCCGCACACCGAGCACCGCAGCGCGGCGACGACGGGAGCCGGAAGCGTCATTGCTCCATCTCAGCACGCGCCCGCCGCCCGTCACGCACGGTATCTGACGACGACGTTTCGTGAATGGACACCACGACCTCGGCGGCGGGAAACCTGGTCGTAACACTCGCGCCCGGACAGTTCACGTCGGTGAAACGTCCGATGCGGTCCGGTGAAACACCCGAATTCAAAACTCCCGGGCAATATCTCGAGCCGGGAGGAAGATGTGCTGAACGCAGGAGACACCGCATGGGTGTTGGCCAGCGCCGCGCTGGTCATGCTCATGACACCAGGGCTGGCGTTCTTCTATGGCGGCATGGTTCGCGTGAAGAGCGTCCTGAACATGCTCATGATGAACTTCATCTGCTTGGCGATCGTGTCCGTGCTGTGGGTCCTCTACGGGTTCGGGGAGACGTTCTCGACCGACGCGTTCAGCGGCCTGATCGGCAACTTCCACCACGCCGGTTTCGCGGACACGTGGGGCCAGCTCGCCGGGTTCGCCACGGCGGCCACCAGCACGAGCCCCGCGGTCGCGTGGCCGGGCGCCGACGCGCTGCCGGTGCTCGCGTTCGCCATGTTCCAGCTGATGTTCGCGATCATCACCCCCGCGCTGATCTCCGGTGCGATCGCCGACCGCGCCAAGTTCTGGGGCTGGGCCCTGTTCGTGGTCCTGTGGGTGACGATCGTCTACTTCCCGGTCGCGCACTGGGTGTTCTCGTTCGACGGCTTCATCGGCCCCGACTCGGCCGGTGGCTGGATCGCCAACAAGCTCAAGGCGCTCGACTTCGCGGGCGGGACGGCGGTGCACATCAACGCCGGTGCCGCGGGTCTCGCGCTCGCGATCGTGCTGGGCAAGCGCAAGGGCTGGCCGAAGGACACCGGACGCCCGCACAACGTGCCGTTCGTCCTCCTGGGCGCCGCGTTGCTGTGGTTCGGCTGGTACGGCTTCAACGCGGGCTCGGCCCTGTCCGCCGGTGACCTCGCCGGCGTCGCCTTCACCAACACCACCGTCGCCACCGCGGCCGCGGTACTGGGCTGGCTGCTCGTCGAGCAGCTCCGCTTCGGCAAGCCGACCACGCTGGGTGCCGCGTCCGGTGCCGTCGCCGGTCTCGTCGCGATCACCCCGGCGTGTGGTTTCGTCACCCCGCTCGGCGCGATCGCGATCGGGGTCATCGCCGGTGCCCTGTGCGCGCTGGCGATCAGCCTGAAGTACAAGCTCGGCTTCGACGACTCGCTCGACGTCGTGGGCGTGCACCTGGTCGGCGGTCTCGTCGGCACCCTGCTGATCGGCTTCTTCGGCACCACCAAGGTCAACTCGCTCGGCGCGGACGGCCTGTTCTACGGCGGTGGCCTCGGGCTGCTGGGCAAGCAGGCGGCCGCGGCCGTCACGGTGATGGTCTACTCGTTCGTGATCACGCTCATCCTCGGCTTCCTCATCAAGGCCGCGGGCGGCTTCCGCGTCAGCACGGAGGACGAGGTCAGCGGTATCGACGAGGCGCAGCACGCGGAGAGCGCCTACGACTTCGGCGGGTCCGTCCTCGGTGGCCACAGCGGTGCCACCCCGGCGGCGGTCGCCTCGGCCAAGGACGGCGCGGCACTGGAAGGGAGCAAGGCATGAAGCTGATCACCGCCATCGTCAAGCCGTTCACGCTCGACGACATCAGGGCCGCGCTGGAGCAGCTGGGCGCGCTGGGCATGACCGTCAGCGAGGTCCAGGGCTACGGCAGGCAGAAGGGCCACACCGAGGTCTACCGCGGCGCCGAGTACGCCGTGGACTTCGTGGCCAAGCTCCGCGTCGAGGTCGTCACGGACGACGCGAACGTGGAGAAGGTCATCGAGGCGATCGTCAACGCCGCGCACACCGGCAAGATCGGTGACGGCAAGGTGTGGGTGACGCCGGTCGAGACCGTGGTCCGGGTTCGCACCGGCGAGCGCGGCACGGACGCGCTGTAGGCGCGGATGGTTCTCGGGGGGGAACTCGCGCAGGCCGCGAACCGGCTGCTGGAAGGTCGCCACGGCCGGCTCGGCGCCGCCGCACTGCGGGCCGCGCTGGTGGACCTGTACGAGTTCTGGCTCAGCAAGGCCGCGGCGGCGGCCGGCGTCGACACCGCTGAACCCGGTGTCGCGCTGGTCGCCGTCGGCGGCCTCGGACGGCGCGAACTGGTGCCGTTCTCCGACCTCGACCTGGTGCTGGTGCACAACCAGAACCCCGGTGTCGCCGAAATCGCCGACGCGCTGTGGTACCCGCTGTGGGACGCGCGCATCGGCCTCGACCACTCCGTGCGCACCCCGGCCGAAGCGCTGCAGGTGGCGTCGGAGGACCTGCGGACCGCGATGGGCCTGCTCGACGCCCGCCACCTCGCCGGTGACGAGCAGCTCGCGGACCGGCTCATCACCGCGGCGCGCGACCAGTGGCGCCGCACGGCCCGCAAACGCCTGCCGGACCTGGCGGAGTCGACCCGCAAACGCTGGCAGCGCAGCGGGGAGATCGCCCAGTCCGCCGAGCCGGACCTCAAGTACGGCAAGGGCGGGCTGCGGGACCTCGGCGTGCTGGACGCGCTCGCCGCGGCCCAGCTGACCGACCGCCCCGGCGAGGAGCTGCGCGCGGCGAAGGAGCTGCTGCTCGACGTGCGCACCGAGATGCGGCGTGAACTCCGGCGCGACCGGGACGTCCTTGGCGCGGTGGACGCCGAGCTGGTGGCCGCCGAACTCGGTTTCGGTGACCGCTTCACGCTCGCCCGCAAGCTCGCCGGTGCCGGCCGCACGGTCGGCTACGCCGTCGAGGTCGCCCTTCGGTCCACTGTGGACCAGCCGAAGGGCAGGTTCGGGCGGCGCCCCAACCGCACCCCGCTCGACGAGGGCGTGGTGCTGCACGGCAGCGAGGTGTCGCTGGCCCGCGACGCCGTGCCCGCCAAGGATCCCGGCCTGCTGCTGCGGGTCGCGGCCGCCTCGGCGCGGACCGGAGCGCCGATCGCGCACGGCACGCTGCGCACGCTCGCCGACTCCGCCCCGGAACTGCGCACCCCGTGGCCGCCCGACGCCCGTGACGCCCTCACCGAGCTGCTCGGCGCGGGCGAAGGGCTCGTCGACGCGGTCGAGGCGCTGGACCGCACGGGGCTGTGGGCGCGGTTGTTCCCGGAGTGGGGCGCGGTGCGTGACCTGCCGCCGCGCGAGCCGGTGCACGCGTGGACCGTGGACCGGCACCTCGTACAGACGTGCGTGGAGGCGGCGAAGCTGACCACCACGGTGTCGCGGCCGGACCTGCTGCTGCTCGGTGCCCTGCTGCACGACATCGGCAAGGGCCGCGAGGCCGACCACTCGGAGCTGGGTGCGGCGATCTCGGCGCAGGTGGCCCGGCGGATCGGCCTGTCCGAGCCCGACGCCTCGACGGTGTCGGCGATGGTGCGGCACCACCTGCTGCTGGCGCACACCGCCACCCGGCGGGACATCGAGGAGCCGGGCACGGTAGCGCGGGTCGCCAAGACGCTGGACAACGACGTCGTCCTGCTGGAGCTGCTGCACGCGCTCACGGAGGCCGACTCGCGGGCCACCGGGCCGGGCGTGTGGACCGACTGGAAGGCGGGACTGGTCGCGAACCTGGTGAACCGCTGCCGGCACGTGGTGCAGGGCAAGGGTTTCGCGCCGCCGGAGCCGCTCGACGCCGAGCAGCGGGAGCTCGTCGCCACTGCCGTGCGCACCGGTCGCGGGGAGGTGTCGATCAGCTCGGAGGGCAACCTGGCGAAGGTCGTGCTCGCCGTGCCCGAACGCGTCGAGCTGCTCGCGCCGGCCGCCGGGGTGCTCGCGCTGCACTCGCTGGAGGTGCACACGGCGGTGCTGCGCACCTCCGGCAACGGCCGCGCGGGGATCTTCACGGCGTCGCCGAAGTTCGGTTCGCTGCCGGATCCGGCGTTGCTGCGGGAGCAGTTCTCGCGGGCGGTGTCGGGCGGGCTCGCGCTGGAGCAGAAGCTGGCCGCGAAGGAGCGGGACTACTCGTCGCCGGTGCGGATCGTGGCGAAGCCGAAGGTGCTGTGGTTCGACGACGAGACCTCCGGTGCCAGCACGGTCGTGCTGGAACTGCGGGCGCAGGACCGGATCGGCCTGCTGCACCGGGTCGCGGCCGCGTTGCAGGCGTGCGACGCGGAGGTGCGCTGGGCGAAGGTCGCGACG
Source organism: Amycolatopsis dongchuanensis (assembly GCF_039542405.1). Lineage (NCBI taxonomy): Bacteria > Bacillati > Actinomycetota > Actinomycetes > Pseudonocardiales > Pseudonocardiaceae > Amycolatopsis > Amycolatopsis dongchuanensis. Next base: position 68,111 of record NZ_BAABIB010000125.1, on the reverse strand, counting down.
CTCGGCGGGGCGGTGGTGGACTCGTTCGCCGTCGCGCCGAGGGGTGCGCCGCTGGACCAGACGTGGCGGCGGCGGGTCGAGCGGGCGGTGCTGGCGGCGGCGTCCTGACGGATTCGGGGAGCGGCCGGGGTGTCGCACGTGCGTTCGGTGATCGCGATGGCAGGATGACCGCCATGCCGGAGATCGAGCCGACGGTCCTGCCGTCCACCGTGGCCGCTTCCCACCTCCGCGCCTGCGCCGCCGAACTCGACAACGCCGACGAGGTGGAGCTGGGTGAACTGGCCACGGTGATCAGCGATCTGGTGAACGGGCAGCGGCTGCTGTCGAGCGCGCTGGCCCGGCTCGCGGAGCGGGTCGAGGACGGGCGCTCGGGCGTGCTCGCGGCGGCGCCCTCACCGGAGGTCGGCGCGTTGTCGCAGGTGCTCCAGGCGGCGGCGGGCGCGTTCGGCTATTCGGCGGACGCGTTGGCGGAGAGCCAGCCGTTCGCCCAGCTCGCGGCCGAATTCGCCGGGCCGAACACCCGTTTGTAGCAAGAATTGCGAGCTGGTGTTCGCTACGCTGTTCGAATGCGGACCGTGTGGAAAGGCACCATCGGCTTCGGCAGCTCGGCGATCCCGGTGAAGGCCTACAGCGCCACCGAGGACCACAGCACCGGGCTGCACCAGTTGCACGCGGTGGACGGCGGACGCATCCGCCTCAAGCGCGTGTGCGAGGTGGACGGCGCCGAGATCCCGCAGGAGGAGGTCGGCCGGGGCTACGTGCTGCCGGGCGGTGACGTCGTCGTGCTGTCCGAGGACGAGCTGGCCGACCTGCCGTTGCCCACGGCGCATTCGATCGAGATCTGCGGGTTCGTCCCGCCGGGCCAGCTGGATCCGCTGTACTTCCTGAAGAGCTACTACCTCGAGCCCGAGGTGGCCGGCACCAAGCCGTACGTGCTGCTGAGCGAGGCGCTGCAGCAGGCCGACCGGCTCGCGCTCGTGCGGGTGGCGTTGCGGCAGAAGGAAACGCTGGGCGCGCTGCGGGTGCGCGGGCAGGTGCTGATGCTCGACACGCTGCACTGGCCGGACGAGGTGCGGGCCCCGGATTTCCCGTTCCTGCACGAGGACATGGACATCCACACCGCACAGGTGCGGGCCGCGGCCAACATCATCGAGAACCTGTCCGGCAATTTCGAACCGGCGCGCTACGCGGACAGGTATTCGGCCGCGCTGCAGGAGCTGATCCAGGCGAAGGTCGAGGACCGCGAGGTGCTGCGCCCGACGGCGGCGATCCAGGACGCGGGTGTCGAGGCGCTGCTGGACGCGTTGCAGGAGACGGCGCAGGAGCGCACGGACACCGACCAGGCCACGTCGCCGGCCGTTCGCAGGGCGAAGGCCGCGGCGAAGAAGGCGGCGGAGGCCAAGGAGGGCGCCAAGAAGGCGGCGTCGAAGGCCCGCTCCGCGCCGAAGTCGAAGCGCTGAAAAAAATTCTGGAGAAGTCGCGTCACGGGGGTTCTCGTGCCGCGTCACCCCTGCGCGTGCGAACGAAGCCGCGGGAAACCTGAGTAGATCTACGCAGCGCTACTTGGGGGTCTTCACGCTGCCGGGCGCACCCCGGGACCGGGCAGGCTAAGGCCATCGCGTCGGAGACGGCGAAGGCCATCTCGCCAGGTTACTGGGGGTCCGGCGAGCGGAAGCCGACCCGCTTTCGACGCGACCATGCGGGTGGCTCGGCGAGGGGGCGAGCCACCCGCATGAGTATTTCCGGGAGTTTTTCGGGCGGTGGTCCGGGCCGTGGCTTCGTGCCGTCTCGTTCCCGACCACCGCCTGGCAGGGGCTTCGGCTCGCCGCCGCCGGGCTCCGGGCCCACCGCAGCCTTCACCCGTCGCCGGTCAGCAACCCCGGACCGCCGTCCCCACCGTCAACTGTCCGCGAGCCGCATCATCACCTTCGCCGCCAGGCGGAGCAGTTCCCGCTCCGTCTCCGTCAGCGTCTCCGCCATCGCCGCGGCGAGCCACCGTTCGCGCTCTTCGCTGTAGTTCCGCAACGCCGTCAGCCCCTGCTCGGTGATGTCCAGCAGCGACCGCCGCCGGTCCGCCGGGTCGGGCCGCCGCGACACGAGCCCGTCACGCTCCATCGCCGCCAGCACGCGCGTGAGCGACTGCGGCTGGATCTTCTCCCCGTCCGACACCTCCTTGGGCGTCTGCGTGCCCGCCCGGTGCAGCCGGCTGAGCACGGCGAGCACCAGCGTGCTCTGCCCACTGCGATCCCGTTCGGCGCGCATCCGCCAGTTCAGCCTGCCGACCCCCTCCCGCACGACGCGGGCGAGGTCGGGGTCCGGATCCGCCATGCACACACCCTACGAGGAACCCCGGACCAATCGGGCGTAGCGCCCACCCAGTGCCAGCAGTTCCGCGTGCTTGCCCCGTTCCACGATCCGCCCGCGGTCGAGCACCACGATCTGGTCCGCGTGCTCCACTGTGGACAGCCGGTGGGCGATGGCGATCGTCGTGCGCTGCGCCGCCAGGCGGTCCAGCTCCGCCTGCACCGCCCGTTCGGTGCGGTTGTCCAGCGCGCTCGTGGCCTCGTCGAGGACGAGGATGGGCGGGTTGCGCAACAGGATCCGCGCGATCGCCATCCGCTGCTTCTCCCCACCGGAGAACCGGTAGCCGCGCTGGCCCACCACCGTGTCGTACCCGTCGGGCAGCGCCGCGAGCGTGTCGTGGATGTGCGCCGCGCGGGCGGCCCGTTCGATCTCCTCGTCGGTCGCGTCCGGTTTCGCGAACCGCAGGTTGTCCCGCACGCTCGCGTGGAACAGGTAGGTCTCCTGCGAGACCAGCCCGACCGCCCCGGCCAGCGAGGCCAGTGTCACGTCCCGGACGTCGACGCCGTCGATCAGCACCGAGCCCTCGCTCGGCTCGTACAGGCGCGCCACCAGGTACGCCAGCGTCGTCTTGCCCGAGCCCGTCGCGCCCACGAGCGCCGTGGTCGAGCCGGCGGGGATCTCCAGGTCGATGTCCCGCAGGGTCCAGTCGTCCCCGTACCGGAACGAGACCCCGCGCAGGCTCACCGCGCCCTCCCGGACGGTCAGCTCCCCGGCACCCGGCCGGTCCGCGATCTCGGCGGGCAGGTCCAGCACCTCGAAGATCCGGCCGAACAACGCGGTCGCGGCCGACACGTTCTGCCCCACCGACTGCAGCGCGCTCGCCGGGGCGACCAGCCGGTTGAGCATGCTGGTGAACGCCACGACCGTGCCGAGCGAGGCCGGGCTCGCGCCGTGTGCCAGTGCCATCCCGGTGATCCAGTAGACGATCGCCGGCACGCACGTCAGGCAGATCCGCCGTGACGCCAGCTGCCAGCGCCCCGCCAGCGCCGACTCCCGTTCCAGCCGCGAGATCTCCGCCGACTCCCTGGCGAACCGCTCGCGCAGCTCCCGCTCGCCGCCCATGGTCTTCGCCAGGAGCACCCCGGCGACCGACAGCGACTCCTCGACCATCGTGGTCAACCGCGCGAGCCGGGTCTGCCGCCCGCGGGCCAGTGCTCGGCGCTTGGTGCCCAGCCGCAGCGTGAACAGCAGGAACACCGGCACCGCGACCAGTCCGAGCAGCGCCAGCTGCCAGTTCATCACCAGCAGCGCGATGGCGATCGCGAGCGTCGTGATCCCGTTCTGGGCGATGGTCGCCGCGGTCGTGTTGACGACGTTGTCCACGCCGCCGATGTCGTTGAAGACCCGCGACAGCACCTCGCCGGTGCGCGTGCGGGTGTAGAAGGCCAGCGACATGCGCTGGAGGTGCTCGTAGACGCCGACCCGCAGGTCGTTCATCACCCGCTGGCCGATGGTGTTCGCGACGCCGGTGGTCGTCACGCTCATCGCGCCGCTGCCCACGGACGAGGCGATCATCCCGGCCGCGAGCAGCGTGAGCAGGACGGTGTCGCGGTGGGGGAGCGCCGTGTCGAGGATCTCGCGCAGGAAGAACGGTGCGGCCACCCCCAGCGCGGCCTGCACCGCGATCAGCCCCAGCAGCCCGGCCATCGCCCACCGGTAGGGCCGGAACAGGGCGACGATCCGGTGCAGCGGGACGCGGTGTTCCGCATCCTCGGCGAGTGAAGTCATACACATGAGCGTATTAATCGCGGCAAACCGTTTGCCCAACCCAGCCAAGAGCTCACGTGGATAACTACGCATATGCGTCTTATCGACCTGGTGACGGTTCGCGGCACCCGCAGGTCGGGCCCGGCGGGCGGCTACCCTGGTCGCGGAGCAACCACGACCAGCTGGAGCGTGCACACCCGTGTTCGACACCCTCTCCGACCGGCTCACCTCCGCCCTGCAGAACCTGCGGGGCAAGGGGAGGCTGACCGACGCCGACATCGACGCCACCGCGCGCGAGATCCGCATCGCGCTGCTGGAGGCCGACGTCGCGCTGCCCGTGGTACGGGAGTTCATCGCGCAGGTCAAACAGCGCGCGAAGGGCGCCGAGGTCTCGGGCGCGCTCAACCCGGCCCAGCAGGTCGTCAAGATCGTCAACGAGGAGCTCATCGCGATCCTCGGCGGCGAGACGCGGCGGCTCAACCTCGCCAAGAACCCGCCGACGGTGATCATGCTCGCCGGTCTGCAGGGTTCCGGTAAGACGACGCTCGCGGGCAAGCTCGCCCTGTGGCTGAAGAAGCAGGGGCACGCGCCGCTGCTCGTCGCGTGTGACCTCCAGCGCCCGAACGCGGTCACCCAGCTCCAGGTGGTCGGTGAGCGGGCCGGCGTGCCGACCTTCGCGCCCGAGCCGGGCAACGGCGTCGGTGACCCGGTCGACGTCGCGCGCCGCGGTGTCGCCGAGGCCAAACACGCGCAGCACGACGTCGTCATCGTCGACACCGCGGGCCGCCTCGGTGTCGACGAGGAGCTGATGCGGCAGGCCGCCGACATCCGTGACGCGGTCGAGCCCGACGAGACGCTGTTCGTCGTCGACGCGATGATCGGTCAGGACGCGGTCACCACCGCCGAGGCGTTCCGCGACGGCGTCGGGTTCACCGGCGTGGTCCTCACCAAGCTCGACGGTGACGCGCGTGGTGGTGCGGCGCTGTCCGTCCGGCAGGTCACCGGCCAGCCGATCCTGTTCGCCTCCAACGGGGAGAAGCTCGAGGACTTCGACACCTTCCACCCGGACCGGATGGCCAGCCGCATCCTGGGCATGGGTGACCTGCTCACCCTGATCGAGCAGGCCGAGCAGGCCTTCGACCAGGAGCAGGCGGAGAAGGCGGCGGCGAAGCTGGGCACCGGCCAGCTGACGCTGGAGGACTTCCTGGAGCAGATGCTCGCGGTCCGCAAGATGGGCCCGATCGGCAACCTGCTCGGCATGCTGCCGGGCGCCGGCCAGATGAAGGAGCAGCTGGCGCAGGTCGACGACAAGCAGCTGGACCGGGTGCAGGCGATCATCCGCGGCATGACCCCGGCGGAGCGCGCCGACCCGAAGATCATCAACGGCTCGCGGCGGCAGCGCATCGCGGTCGGTTCGGGCGTGACGGTGCGCGAGGTCAACGACCTGGTCAACCGGTTCTTCGATGCCCGCAAGATGATGCAGCAGATGGCTGGCCGGTTCGGCTTCGGCGGCGGCAGTGCCACCAAGCGCAAGAACAAGAAGGGCAAGAAGGGCAAGGGCAAGGGCCCGACGCAGCCCAAGGTGCGGGGCGGGTTCCCCGGCGGCATGCCGATGCTGCCGCCCGGTGGCGGCGGGATGCCGGACCTGTCCCAGCTCGGTGGCGGCATGAACGACGTGCCGGGGTTCGACCCGTCGAAGTTCAAGCTGCCGAAGAACAAGTAATGCACCTCCGGGGTGTCGTCCTGCCCTCCGACGAGGAGCGGGACGTCTGGATCAACGACGGCAGGCTGAGGTTCGAGCCGGTGGCCGACGCGCCGACCCTGGTGTCCGGCGGTTTCCTCGTGCCGGGTCTGGTCGACGCGCACTGCCACCCGGCGATCGGCGTGCACGGACCGGCCACTGTGGACGAAGCGATCGCGAACGCCGTCGTGGACAGGGACGCCGGCACGCTGCTGATCCGGGACTGCGGGCAGCCCATCGACACCCGGCCCCTGCAGCAGCGTGCCGACCTGCCCCGCATCATCCGCGCGGGCAAGCACCTCGCGCTGCCCAAGCGCTACATCCCCGGCCTCGGTCTGGAACTGGCCTCGCCGGACGACCTGCCCTCAGCGGTGGCGGCACAGGCCGCTGACGGTGATGGCTGGGTCAAGCTGGTGGGGGACTGGATCGACCGCTCCGCCGGTGACCTCGCCCCGCTGTGGCCCGACGACGTCCTCGCCGAGGCGGTCAAGGTCGCGCACGAGGCGGGTGCCCGCGTCACGGCCCACGTCTTCGGCGAGGACGCGTTGCCCGGTCTGCTCGCCGCCGGGATCGACTGTCTGGAGCACGGCACCGGCCTCACCCCGGACCTGCTGGCCGAGATGGCCCGCCGGGGCACCGCGCTCGTGCCGACGCTGATCAACATCGAGAACTTCCCCGGTATCGCGGACAAGGCGGGCAAGTACCCGGTGTACGCGGCACACATGCGTGCGCTGCACGCGGGAGTGGGCGACATGGTCGCGGCCGCGCTGTCGGCGGGCGTTCCCGTCTACGCAGGCAGCGACGCCGGTGGCATGGTCAAGCACGGGCGTCTCGTCGACGAGATCGAAGCCCTGTGGCGGGCGGGCATGTCAAGCACGGAGGCGCTCGCCGCGGCGTCGTGGGCGGCGCGGGAGTGGCTGGGCCACCCGTCGCTGACCGAGGGCGCCCCCGCCGATCTCCTCGTCTACGACCGCGACCCGCGCGAGGACCTGTCCGTCCTGCGCCATCCCCGCCACATCGTCCTGCGCGGAGCCCTCATCCGGTAAGGCCGGTCGCCGATCCTTCTCATTTCCGATCAGGATCCGGCCGCGGGAGTTACCTTCGGCCCGTGCGATACCAGAAGCCGGTCCCGGCCCGTTTCGTCAGCTGCGTCAACACAGGTGTCCTGCGGCTGCGTTCCTCGCCCCGCTGGGGCAACCTGATGAACAGGCGTTTCACGGTGATCACGTACACCGGCCGCCGCTCGGGCGGCACCTTCAGCACCCCGGTGGCGTACCGGCGGACCGGTGACGTCGTGACGATCAGCGTGCAGCTGCCGGAGCGCAAGAAGTGGTGGCGCAACTTCACCGGCGAGGGCGGCCCGATCTCGCTCGAACTGGACGGGATCCAGCGCACCGGCCACGCGACCGCCCGGGCCGACGAGAAGAACCGCGTCACGGTCACGGTGCGCCTGTCAGGCGAGGACGCCGCTGCGCGGTGAGGAGTCGGCCGGGGAGCGGCCGACGCACTCCGGGCAGGGGCAGTGCGGGCACCCGAGCGAATGCGGCCGCTCCGGCGCCGTCGTGGTGACCGCGCACAGCAGGCACGTCATCTCGCCGTCGAGCGAGATGACCTCCTCGTACGGCACGGGCGCCATCCGGTCCTCGGCGTCGATCTGCTTGTGCGGGGAGCCGACCGCGAGGATCACGTGGTCGGTGATCGCCCCGACGGCGTGCGGCACCGCGCCTTCCACCAGGTACACCTGTCCCGCGCGGGTTTCGTGGATCCGCCCCGCGTAGGTGATCGTGCCGATGCCCGCCACCACCACGAGCACGTGGTGCCCGGGGTGGGTGTGCGGCACGAAACCGGACCCGCCGGGCAGGCGCAGCAGGTCCGCGCCGACCGCACCGTTGGTCACGAGCGCCTGCCCGCTGGCGTCGGGCGCGCCGTGGATGCGCGTGGGGCGGCCGTCGTGGCCGATGGTCAGCTCCGTGTGCTCCTCGGCGATGAGGCTTTCTGCCCAGGTGACGATGTCCAGTGGCATGGCGGCCCTCCCTTGGGTGAACCCGTCCACCATCGCGTGCGGGAGGTCCCCGGTGGAAAGAGGCGAGTTCTCCCCGCGTTGACGATCGCTCACGCCCCGGGTTCGATTGGTCGCGGGGCGCCACCTAGCCTGGGCGCCGTGGAAGGGGGCACCGGGGTGAACCAGCGCAGCCGCACCCGAGCCCACTGGGGTTTCCCGGCGTTCTTCACCGGCCTCGGCCTGTACTACCTGGTCACGCTCGGTATCACCGCGCTGCGCTCGGGACGGCCCACGGCGGACCCGCTGGAGCTGCTGGACGTGGGTCCCGTGCTCCTGCTGGCGTTCCTGCCGACGGTGCTGCTCGGCCTGCCCCCGGTGCTCGCCGCCCGCCGGCACGGCGAGAGCTTCGGCCTCGTGCCCACCCCGCGGGACGTCAAGGTCGGCCTCGCGTGCGGCGCGGCGGCGGTCGGCATCGGCTACCTGCTCAACCTCCTGCTGCTCGGGCTGTACGGCACCGACCGGGTGTCCGACGGCCCGCTCTCGGACCTCGCGCGGAGCGACGGCGACGCCACGCTCTGGCTCGCGCTGGCGGCGCTCGTGGTCGTGGTCGCGACTCCACTGGCGGAGGAACTGCTGGTCAGGGGCGCGCTCTGGCGAGCGCTGGACCGGCACGGCCTCCCGCCGTGGGTGGTGCTGGTGCTGACCGCGCTGGTCTTCGCGTACCTGCACGGCGAGCCGACGCGCACCGTCGCGCTCGTCGCGCAGGGGGTCGCGATCGGCTGGGCGCGGCTGCGCACCGGCCGGGTGGGGGCGAGCCTGGTCGCCCACGCGGTCAACAACCTGCCTCCGGCGTTGCTGCTGTTCACGGGCTCCTGACCGGTATGGCGATGGGGACTAGGCTCGGCAGGTGGTTCGGACGGACGGGACGGAGGAAACGGGTGACGGCGACGCAACCGGACGAACCGCTGGACTCCGTCGACCTGCCGGAAACCCCGCCGGCGCCGAAGCACCGCTGGGGGTTCGGGGCCTTCCTCGTCGTCGAGGCGGTGCTGCTCGCCTCGGCCGCGTTCGTCAGCGTGCTGCTCGGCCCGGCCCCGCCGGGACGGCCGACGCCGCCGCGTGACGTCCTGATCGGCACGATCACCCCGACCGTCCTCGCGGCGCTCGTCGCGGTGCTGTTCACCGTCTGGCGGGGCAACGGGCCGCGCCTCGACCTGCGGCTGGACTGGCGCTGGGCCGACGTCCGGCTCGGCCTCAAGCTCGGGGTGCTCGGCCTGGTGCTGACCACCGTCAGCGCGTTCGTCTGGACCAGGGCCGTGGGCGAGCACAACGCCACGTCCGCGATCACCGCGCTGGTCGAGGACCAGCCGATGTCGGTGACCTCGGCGATCATCATGTTCTGCTACCTCTGGCTGCTCGGCCCCATCTGCGAGGAGGTCATCTACCGCGGCCTGCTGTGGGGCGCGGTCGAGCGGCTGCAGTGGGGTGCGGAGAAGTGGGGCAGGCTCGCGGCCTTCCTGCTGTCCACGGCGGTGTTCGCCGTGAGCCACCTCGAACCGCTGCGCACGACGCTGCTGCTGGTGATCGCGGTCCCGATCGGCCTGGCCAGGCTGTTCACCGGCAGGCTGCCCGCCGCGATCGTGGCGCACCAGATGAACAACTTCCTCCCGGCGCTGGCCCTCCTGCTCACCACACTGGGCGTGCCGACCCTCTAGTGCACCGGCCGGGAGGCGTCTGGCAGAATTGACGCTTGCCCGCTCCGGCCGGTCCCTCTCACCGTGCCGTGGCGACCCCAAAGCTTCGGGTATTCGTGTCCGTTTCCCCACTCGGATCGTGACCCGGCACCAGCGAGCACCGAGAACACCAAGGAGTACCCACACCCGTGGCCGTCAAGATCAAGCTGCAGCGCCTCGGCAAGATCCGTGCGCCGTACTACCGCATCATCGTCGCCGACGCGCGCACCCGCCGGGATGGCAAGGCCATCGAGACGATCGGCAAGTACCACCCGAAGGAGGAGCCGAGCTTCATCGAGGTCGACTCCGAGCGCGCCCAGTACTGGCTGGGTGTCGGCGCGCAGCCGACCGAGCCGGTGCAGCGCATCCTCGAGATCACCGGTGACTGGCAGAAGTTCAAGGGCCTGCCGGGTGCCGAGGGCACGCTGAAGGTGCGTGAGCCGAAGCCGTCGAAGCAGGAGCTGTTCAACGCCGCGCTCGCGGCCGCCGGCGAGGAGCCGTCGACCGACGCGACCACGCCGAAGAAGAAGGCCCCGAAGAAGGCCGACGACGAGGCGGGCAAGGAAGAGGCGTGAGCTTCCTCGCCGACTCCCTCGAACACCTGGTGCGCGGGATCGTCGACAACCCGGACGACGTCCGGGTCGAACTGATCACCACCCGGCGCGGCCGCACGCTCGAGGTGCATGTCCACCCCGACGACCTGGGCAAGGTCATCGGCCGGGGTGGCCGCACCGCGACCGCGCTGCGCACGGTGATGGGCGGCATCGGTGGCCGCGGCGTCCGCGTGGACGTCGTCGACACCGATCGCTGACCGCGCGGCCGTGGAGGTCGTGGTCGGGCGGGTCGCGAAGTCGCACGGGGTCCGCGGCGAACTCGCCGTGGACGTGCGCACCGATTCGCCCGAGGAGCGGTTCGCCGCGGGTGCCGTGCTGACCGCGCGGCACCGCGACGGCCGCACCCGTGAGCTCACCATCGCGGCCGCCCGCCCCCACAGCGGGCGGCTGCTGGTGACGTTCGAGCAGATCCGGTCCCGCGAGGAGGCCGACGCCGTGCGCGGCGTGCTGCTGCTCGCCGACACCGCCGACCTGCCGCCCACGGACGACCCCGACGAGTTCTACGACCACGAGCTCGAAGGGCTGCGAGCCGAGCTTGCGGACGGCACGGTCGTCGGCGCGGTGCGGGAGATCGTGCACGCGCCCGGCGGCGAGCTGCTGTCGCTGGACCGCGAGGGCCGGACGGTGCTGGTGCCTTTCGTGCGGGAGATCGTGCCCGTCGTCGACGTGGCCGGGGGCCGGGTCGTGCTCGACCCGCCCGAGGGCCTGCTCGACGACACCGACTGAGTGGGGACCGCCATGCGGATCGACGTCATCACGATCTTCCCCGAGTACCTGGACCCGCTGCGGGCGGCGTTGCTGGGCCGCGCCATCGAGCGCGGCCTCATCGAGATCGGCGTGCACGACCTGCGGAACTGGACGCACGACGTGCACCGCGCCGTGGACGACGCGCCGTACGGCGGCGGTCCCGGCATGGTCATGAAGCCCCAGGTCTGGGGCGACGCGCTGGACGAGGTGTGCGGCGAGGCCACGCGCCTCGTCGTGCCCACCCCCGCCGGCCGCCCGTTCACGCAGGAGATGGCCCACGCGTACGCGCGGGAGGAGCACCTGGTGTTCGCCTGCGGCCGCTACGAGGGCATCGACCAGCGCGTGATCGACGACGCGGCGCGCCGCATGCCGGTGGACGAGGTGTCGATCGGCGACTACGTGCTGGTCGGCGGCGAGGCCGCGGTGCTGGTGATGGTCGAGGCGGCGGTCCGGCTGCTGCCCGGCGTGCTGGGCAACCCGGTGTCGGCCGAGCAGGACTCGTTCTCCGACGGCCTGCTCGAAGGCCCCAGCTACACGCGCCCCGAGGTGTGGCGCGACCTGGCGGTGCCGGAGGTGCTGCGCTCGGGCAACCACGCGCTGATCGACCGCTGGCGGCGCGACCAGGCGCTGGAGCGGACGGCGCGGCGGCGGCCCGATCTCCTCGACCGGCTGCCGGAAGGTAGCCTTGATGCGCGCGACCTCGCCGTGCTCGACCGCGTGCGCGGGGAGCAGCGGCAGGCCGGGTGACCCGGTCGCGGCGGCGTCTGGAATACTTGACGTTTGGCACGCCGTTTCCCGGTGTGCCCCATGAGCCCCCGGGTCGATCGCTGCCGAGCAGGTGCGCGCCCGGAAACACGGAGAACTGACGAAGGACGAGGACGGAATCCCGATGAACACCCTGGACGCCCTGGACGCTCAGTCGCTGCGTTCCGACATTCCGAACTTCCGCCCGGGTGACACGCTGAAGGTGCACGTTCGCGTCATCGAGGGAAACCGCGAGCGCAACCAGATCTTCCAGGGCGTGGTCATCCGCCGGCAGGGTGGTGGCATCCGCGAGACCTTCACCGTGCGCAAGGTTTCGTTCGGCGTCGGCGTGGAGCGCACCTTCCCGGTGCACTCGCCGAACATCGCCAAGATCGAGGTCTTCAAGCGCGGTGACGTGCGGCGCGCCAAGCTGTACTACCTGCGCGAGCTGCGCGGCAAGGCGGCCAAGATCAAGGAGCGGCGCGAAGCCCCCACTGCCTCCTGATCGGGGTCCTAGTAGCCTGGCGACGTGGTTGAGCCTGTGCCCTCGAGTGCTGCCGAGGACGAACCGGAACGTGCCGAAAACGGCGAAAACGCGGAAACGCGCGCAAATCGGAAGCGCCGTAACCGCAAGGCCAAGAAACAGCGGTCGTTCTGGGTCGAACTGCCGATCCTGATCGTGGTCGCGCTCGTGCTGGCCTTCGTTTTCCAGCAATTCTTCGCGCGCGTCTACACGATTCCGTCGGCTTCGATGGAATCCACGCTGCACGGGTGCACGGGCTGCTACGGCGACAAGGTGCTGGTCGACAAGATCACCTACGACTTCACCGACCCCGGTCCTGGTGACGTCGTGGTGTTCAAGGGCCCGGCGCCGTGGCTGGAGAACGACGTGCCGACCCAGCGGTCGGACAACCCGGTCGTGCGGTTCTTCCAGGACATCGGTTCGGTGTTCGGGCTCGCCCCGCCGGACGAGCGTGACTTCGTGAAGCGGATCATCGCCACCGGCGGGCAGACCGTGCAGTGCTGCGACGCGCAGAACCGCGTCGTGGTCGACGGCAAGGCGCTGAACGAGCCGTACATCCACTGGGTGGATCCGGACAACCCGCGCCAGGACGAGTTCCCGCCGGTCAAGGTGCCGCAGGGTGACGTCTGGGTGATGGGGGACAACCGCAACGACTCGTGTGACTCGCGCTGCCAGGGCGGCGGTGGGCTCAACGGTGTCGTGCCGGTGGAGAACATCATCGGCAAGGCGCGGATCATCGTGCTGCCGCCGAGCCGCTGGGGTGGCGTGAGCGACACGAACCCGCAGGAGAACGCGCAGCCGGCGGCGCTGAGCCTGAGTGCCGCGAGCTGGCAGCAGGGTGTGCCGCTCGCGGTGGGCGCGGTCGGGGCGTGGCCGGCGGTCGCGTTGAGCCGCAGGGTCGGTGCCGGTGTGCGCAGGGCGGTCAAGCGAAAGCGGTAGCCAGTGGGTAGCTCTTCGGCGCTCGCGGCCCCGGTGAAGCCTCCCCGGGCGGTGGTCCGCGGGGAGACCCCGTGGGGCCTGTTGTCCGCACTCGACCGGCGTGGTCTGGGGCCGGTCGCCGGGGTCGACGAGGCGGGGCGTGGTGCCTGCGCCGGCCCGCTGGTGGTGGCGGCCTGTGTGCTCAAGCCGGGTGACGCGGCGCGGCTGGAGGAGCTGACGGACTCGAAGCTGCTCACCGCGCTGGCGCGTGAGCGGGTGTACGAACGGGTGCTGAAGCGCGCGCTGGACTACTCCATCGTGGTGATTCCGGCGGCGGAGGTGGACCGCCTCGGCATCCACGTGATGAACATCGAGGGCATGCGGCGGGCGGTCGCCGGGCTGCGGACGTGCCCGGGTTACGTGCTGACCGACGGGTTCAAGGTGCCGGGGCTGCCCGCGCCGAGCCTGGCGGTGGTGAAGGGGGACCGGGCGGTCGCGTGCGTGGCGGCGGCGTCGGTGCTGGCGAAGGTGACGAGGGACCGCATCATGGCGGACCTGCACGGCGAGCACCCGGTGTACGGCTTCGACGTGCACAAGGGTTACACGACGACCGAGCACGGCGCGGCGCTCGCCGAACACGGGCCGAGTGCGGTACATCGGTGGTCGTACACCAACGTGGCGATGGCGGCGGCCGCGCACGGGAGGCGGCCACCGCACAAGGTGATGCTGACGGCGGCGGCGCTGGGGCAGCGGGAGGCGCCGGTGCGTGCCCTGGACGGCGACGTGAGTCAGAATGAGGGTTCCGCCGCCGGATTGTCGGTTTAGCTCGCGAGGAGGGGCGCGGATTCCATGAGCGCAGAGGATCTCGAGAAGTACGAGACCGAGATGGAGTTGTCGCTGTACCGGGAGTACCGCGACATCGTCAGCCAGTTCTCGTACGTGGTGGAGACCGAGCGGCGGTTCTACCTGGCGAACGCCGTGGACGTCCAGGTCCGCGACGGTGGGGGTGAGGTCTACTTCGAGGTGCGCATGTCCGACGCCTGGGTGTGGGACATGTACCGGCCGGCCAGGTTCGTGAAGAACGTCCGCGTGATCACCTTCAAGGACGTCAACGTGGAGGAGCTGGAGAAGCCAGACCTACGCCTCCCCGAAGACGGCCCGTTCTCGGGCTGATTTCCGCCCGAGCCGCTGCGTCCTGGCTCCAGCCTCCCGTCCCGGCTCGGCTCTGGGGAGCGCTGCCCCGACAGCCCCTGACGCTGCCCTCTTGCTCTACCCCTCCCGCCTGCGTCCATGCTCCCGCCCTCTTGGCTCTACCGCCGCGGTCAATCCCTTCCCGCCCTGCCGCTGCTCGGCCTCTTCCCGCCCTACCGCCGCCAATTCGGTCCTCAATCCGCCCTTCTCGCTCCACCGGCGCAGCTTCAGCCCTCGCTCAGCGCCCCTGTGGCGGCCCGCTCGCCTGCTGCGGCTGTGCTCGGTCCCGTCCCGTTCCCGCCCCGGTGTCCCTGCCCGCCGTCCTGCCCTGCCCCTTCCCGCTCCACCGGCGCCCCCGCCCGACCGGGCGCCGCAGCGCCGCCGCCCGCCCTCCAACACTCGCTACGCCGCGCCCCCACCCGCCTCCGGCCTGCGCCCCCTGGCCCACTGCCTCCGGCCCGCACCCCCTAGCCCACCGCCTCCCGGCGAGTAATCCAACGCCTCCTGCCCAATAACCCACCTCCTCCCGGCCCTGCCTCTCCCCGCCCTGCGCCCCTCCAATCCACCACCCACCGCCGCCCCACCCACCCGCTCCCCGCCCCGCCGCCCGCCCCGAGTTATCCACAAGGGGTGGGTTATCCACAGGTACCCCGATTCGTTCTGGTGCCCGCTTGCCGAACCTGGCAGCGTTTTCGGCAACGCGAAGAACGATCTCTGGGGGAAGTACTGATGAGCGCTGTGGCAGGGCAAGGAACCGCGCCCCATCTCGACCTCGGCCGCAAGGGGGAGGACCTGGCCGCGCAGCACCTGCAGAAACTCGGTTTCGTGGTGCTGTCGAGGAATTGGCGTTGCCGCGAAGGCGAGCTGGACATCGTGGCCACCAATGGCCGGATCCTCGTCGTGTGCGAGGTGAAGACGAGGGCGGGGCAGAACTTCGGTGACCCGGCCGAGGCGGTGACCGACGACAAGATCGCCCGCATCCGGCGCATCACCGGCCAGTGGCTCCGCACGGTCAGCGTGGGCTGGTGCCCGATCCGGTTCGACGTGATCGGCGTGCTCGTGTCGCCCGGCGGTGAGCTGCGGCTCGAACACTTCCCCGGAGCGTTCTGATGCCCATCGGACACTCCTGGTCGGTCGCCGTGCTCGGTATCGACGGCCGGGTCATCGAGGTCGAGGCCGATCTCGGCGGCGGCCTGCCCATGACCAAGCTCGTCGGCCTGCCGGACGCGGGGCTCCGCGAGGCGAAGGACAGGGTGCGCTCCGCCGTCCGCAACTCCGGCCAGCAGTGGCCCGGGGAGAAGCTCACCCTCGGCCTGTCCCCGGCCAACCTGCCCAAACTCGGCTCCGGCTACGACCTCGCGATCGCCGTCGCCGTTCTCGCCGCGTCCGGCAAGGTGCCCGCCACCCGCCTTCCCGGCACAGTCCTGCTCGGCGAGCTCTCCCTCGACGGGCGGGTGCGCGAAGTCCGGGGCGTCCTGCCAGGGCTGCTCGCCGCCCGGCGGGCAGGGGTGAAACGGGCTGTGGTTCCGGCGCACTCACTGTTCGAGGCGGCGCTCGTCGAGGGTGTGGAGGTCCTGGGTGCCGTCCGTCTCGCCGACGTGATCGCCTGGCTCCAGGGCGAGGGCACGCTGGTCGAGCCGGAGGCACCCGTCGAGACGGAAACCCAGCCGGTGCTCGACCTGGCGGACGTCCTGGGGCAGCCGGAAGGCCGCTGGGCGTTGGAGGTCGCCGCGGCGGGTGGTCACCACCTCCTCTTCAAGGGCCCGCCGGGGATCGGCAAGACGATGCTCGCGAAGCGATTGCCGGGCCTGTTGCCGCCCCTGTCCGTGGACGAGGCGCTCGAAGTGACGGCAGTGCACTCCGTGCACGGTTCCCTGTCGCGCACCTCGCCCCTGGTCAAGACGCCACCGTTCGTCGCGCCACACCACAGCGTGTCCGTCGCGGCCTTGGTGGGAGGGGGCAGCGGGCTCGCCGCGCCCGGGTTGATCAGCCAGGCCCACCGCGGAGTGCTCCTGCTCGACGAAGCTTGCGAATTCGCGGCACCGGCGCTGGAATCCCTGCGCACCGCGCTGGAAGACGGAGAGGTGCGGATCTCCCGCTCGAAGGGTTCCGTCCGCTACCCCGCCCGGTTCCAGCTCGTCCTCGCCACCAACCCGTGTCCGTGCGCTCCGCCCCGCGAGACGGACTGCACCTGCACTCCGGCAGCGCGGCGCCGCTACCTCAACCGGCTCTCGGGGCCGCTGCTCGACCGCGTCGACCTGCATGTGCGGATGCGGCCCATCACCGCGATGAACACGCACTCCGACGAGCCCGAGCCCACAGCCGTGGTCCGCGAACGCGTCCTGTCGGCCCGTGCACGCGCCGCGAAACGCTGGTCGTCGCACGGCTGGCGCACCAATGCGGAGGTGCCTGGTTCGGTGCTGCGCCGGGAGTTCGCCTTACCGAGCGAGACCACCGCGCTGCTCGACCGTGCGCTCGACAGAGGCTTCCTCACCGCGCGGGGTGCCGATCGTTGCCTCCGGCTCTCGTGGACTCTCGCCGACTTGGCCAAGGACGAGCAACCCACCGCGGACCACGTTGCCGCCGCCCTCGAGTTCCGAGACCGGGGTGCGGCATGAAGACCGAAACGGCCACGAGCGACACGAAGGGCAGGTCCCGGCATGTCGCTGGATGACGTGCGTCTCGCCCGGGCCTACTTGGCGCGAGTCGCCGAGCCTCCCGCCAAGGCTCTGGCCGCCTTCGTGGCCAGGGTAGGGCCGGTCGATGCGGCCGAAGCGGTGCGCAAAGGGGACTGCCCCCAGGACGTGATCGACGAGACCATCGCACGCCGTGACCGGGACCGAGCCGAGGCCGACCTGGAAGCCGCAGGCAAAACCGGGGCGCGCCTGATCATCCCGGAGGACGACGAGTGGCCTGCCTGGTCCCTCCTGTGCCTCGACATCGCCGGCCAGCGGGGCATCCCGAGCGCGGTCCCACCGCTCGCCCTGTGGGCGCGCGGCGAAGCGCACCTGGGTGATGCCACTGAGGGAGCGGTGGCGATCGTGGGCGCTCGTGCGTCGAGCGGCTACGGCGAGAGCGTCGCGGGAGAGTTCGCCTACGGCCTGGTCCAGCGAGACATCGCGATCTTCTCAGGCGCGGCGCTCGGCATCGACGGCGCCGCACATCGCGGTGCCCTCGCCGCGAGAGGAACGACAGTCGCGCTGCTGGGCTGCGCGCTTGACGCCGGCTACCCGGCCGGGCATGTGACCTTGCTGAACATGATCGCCGAACGCGGCGGTCTCGTGGTCAGCGAGTACCCGCCGGGCACCCCGCCGGCGCGGCACCGTTTCCTCGTTCGCAACCGGCTCATCGCGGCGCTGAGTGAGGGCACCGTGGTGGTCGAAGCAGGCCGGCGCAGCGGGGCGCGCAACACGGCGAACACCGCGGGGATTCTAGGCAAGATCGTGATGGCGGTACCGGGCCCGATCGGTTCGGCCACATCCATGGGATGCCACGACCTCATCCGCAATTCCGACGCCACGCTGGTCGGCTCCGTCGAGGACGTGATCGAGATCGTGGGCAGGCTCGGCACCCACATCCCGGAACGCCTCAGGCCCAGACGTCCGACCGACGGGCTGGGCAAAGAAGCCCTCCGCGTGCACGACGCCCTTGAACGGCGGGAGGGGAAGTCCGCCGACGAGATCGCGGCCGAGTCCGGGGTTCCGCTGCAACGAGTTCGCGCCATGCTGCCGGCCCTGGAGATGGAAGGCCTCGCCGAGCGCCACGAGAGCGGGTGGCGGCAGCACCGCCGGCCGCGGGAGATCAGCGAGGGTGCGTGAATGGAACAGGTGTTCCGAGTCGAAGGAAGGAGGTGACGCGATAGACCGGTAACGCGGTGTGGCGATGCTTGACCAGAGCGGTGATTTCACCGAGCGTGAGTACCTATGTCGCCGTCTTTTCCGGAGTGGACAAGGGACGAACGCGTGTACGCCATGCGCACGCCCGCTCTCGGTGAACTGCGACCGGCAGAGCGGCTCGAGCGGCCGGACGGATGTGGGCTGTCGTGACCGCCAAGGACAGGGAAGCGGCACGCGTCGACCTGCACGCGATCCGTGCGGCGTTGCCGTCGGCAGCACGGGAGCTGATCACCGAGTACGAGCGGCACCTGAGCCTGGAACGCGGGCTCTCGGAGCACACGGTGCGGGCGTACGTGGGTGATGTGGTGTCCCTGCTCGGGTTTCTGCACCGGGACCACGGCGCCGACGACGAACGGCGCGCGTTGGACGGACTCGACGTGGCAGTGCTCCGGGCGTGGCTGGCTCATCAGCGCGGTGACGGTGCGAGCCGTACGACATTGGCTCGACGCTCGGCGGCGGCGCGCACATTCACGGCCTGGGCGCGTCGGCAGGGAGCGATCGAGGGGGACCCGGGTGCTCGCCTGGTATCACCGCGAACGCATCGGACTTTGCCCGCGGTACTGCGCCCAGACGAGGCCGGCGAGGTGCTGCAAAGCGCCGAGTCCGGCGCGGCGGAACTGGATCCGCAGGGCTTGCGTGACCGCGCCGTCCTCGAACTCCTTTACGCGACGGGCGTTCGGGTTTCGGAGCTTTGTGGACTCGACGTCGACGACGTGGACTTCGGCGGTCGCGTCGTGCGGGTCCTGGGCAAGGGGAGCAAGGAACGCGTGGTGCCGTTCGGGGTGCCGGCGGAGCGTGCCTTGCGGTCCTGGTTGGAGACCGGGCGCCCGGCGATGGCCGCGGCCGCGTCGAAGGCCGATCCTGCCGCGTTGTTCCTGGGTGTTCGAGGGGGTCGGCTGGACCCGCGGGCTGTGCGGCGGGTAGTGCACGATGCGGTCGGATCTGTGCCTGGTGCTGCGGATATGGGGCCGCACGGGCTGCGGCACACCGCGGCGACGCACTTGCTGGAAGGTGGCGCCGATCTCCGCAGCGTTCAGGAACTGCTCGGTCACGCTACGCTTGCCACGACGCAGCTCTACACTCACGTGACAGTCGAGCGGCTGAAGGCGATCCACGACCGTGCCCACCCTCGCGCGCGATGACCCCGGAACGCGCTGAGGACGGGGCGGCGGGGGAGTCTTCACCAACCCCGACCAGACCTGAGCCCGGAGACCGAACTGAGCCCGTTGCCGAGGGCGGCCGCCACATGACCGCCGACCTGCGACTCACCGACGCAGACCGTTCGGACACCCACCCGAACGGCGACCTCGGCGTACCCGCGGCGGCAGCCCCTGCAACTCGGTCGGCCGACGCCGCCAAGGAGCGCGAGCAGCTGACTCCAGCCACCGGTGACACCCCGGCAAAAGCCATCGGCAAGGCCCCGGCGAAGGCAGCGGGTGACGATTCGGCGAACGCGGCCGGTGGCGCCTCGAAAGGCGGCGGCGACGCCTCGGCGCACGCCGCTGATGTTGCCTCGGAAGGCGCCGGTGGTACCTCGACGAACGCCGCCGATGATGCCTCGACAGGCGCCGGTGGCGCCTCGGCGAAGGCTGCCGATCGTGCCCCGGCGCACGCCGCCGATGTTGCCTCGGAAGGCGCCGGCGATGCCTCAGCGGAGGTTGCCTGTGGTGCCTCGGAAGGCGCCGCTGATGCCCTGGCGAAGGCCGCCAGTGATGCCTCGGCGAAGTCGGCGGAGCTTGCAACTCCTCGCGCGGACCCGCCTGCCACTGCCCCGACGGCGCCCGAGACCGTCGGGCAACCTGACGCGAATCCCGTCGCAGGGCACGGATCCTCCACAGTCGCCGATCGTTCCGGCGAGGCTTTTGTCAATGGTTCCGGCGAGGCTCGCGTCAACGGTGAAGGCCATGCCCACACCGGCAACGGCGCAAGCGGACAGCAGCCCGCTTCCCGTGGCGGGGGCACCAACGGTGACGCGCCGAACGAGGTCGACGCCGCTATCAACGCCCTGTGGCGCGAGTTCCGGGAGCGGCCGAACCAGCGGCTGCGTGAGCGGCTCGTGCTGCATTACGCCCCGCTGGTCAAGTACGTCGCCGGGCGAGTGGGTACCGGGCTGCCCACACACGTCGACGTCGGTGACCTCGTGCAGTCAGGGATCTTCGGGCTGATCGACGCGATCGAGAAGTTCGATCCCGACCGCGGCTGGCGGTTCGAGACCTACGCGATGCAGCGGATCCGTGGTGCGATCCTCGACGACCTCCGTTCTCAGGATTGGGTACCCCGTGTCGTGCGCAGTCGGCTCCGGGAGGCCGAGCGCGCCCTCGAACGCCTCGGCGCGCGCCTGCACCGCACGCCGACCGACACCGAGCTGGCCGAGGAACTCGGCATCGGACTCGACGAGCTGCGCGACCTGTACGGACAGCTGCGGCTGACGAGCGTCGTCGCGCTCGAGGACCTCATCGCCGCGGGCAAGGACAGCGGCTCCCTCGTCGACACCCTGCAGGACGAGGACGCCGTCGACCCCGTCGCGGTCCTGGTCGACCGCGACAACCGACGCCAGCTCGCGGAAGCCATCGCCCAACTCACCGAACGCGACCGGATCGTGGTCAGCCTCTACTACTTCGAGAGCCTGACCCTGGCCGAGATCGGCAAGGTCCTCGGCGTGACCGAATCGCGGGTCAGCCAGCTGCACACCCGCGCGGTCCTCCGGTTGCGTGCCCGCCTGACCGAGCAAGCCGGCGTCTGACGAGCCCTCCCCGCACTCGAGCCCAGCTCGCCGCCAGCGGGAACGGAGCTGGTGGCCGTTGACCGCGTGGGGCTCCTGCCGTGGGCTGCGGGCGGGTTGGCGCGGCCCCGGTGACCGCAGTTTCGGTGATCGCAGTCCCGGTGACTTCAGCACTCCGTGTTGGCGAACTCGGTCGTCTGCGGACCGGGATGACTGCGGCCTGGGTGACTGGAGGCGTGGCTGGTCTCAGCCCCCGAGAGCCTGCGGTCTGGAGTGCCTGCAGCTCGGAGGGGCCTGCAGCGCGGAGTGCCGCAGCTCGAGGGTGCCTCTGGTCTGGCTGCCTGCGGGTTCCAGTGCCTGTGGTCCGGAGGTGCTTGCGACCCCGAATGCCTGCGGCCCTCAAGTGACCGCGGACTCCAGTGGCTGCAGCCTGGGTGATCGCAGCCGGGTGACCTCAGTCGCAGGTGCCGCAGGGATCGCTGCTCCTGCGGCGCGCAGGCGCGCAAAACCTGGACGCCAGCCGGAATCGCGCTAAGGCGGTTCCCAGGGCTTCAGGCGGATGGCGGACTTGGTCTGGATGAGGGCCAGCGGGTTCAGGTACTCCTCACCGCGCCGGACGCCCCAGTGCAGGCACGCGGCGACCGGGCACCCGGGGTGACCGGGCACCACCACGCCGATCTCCTGCCCTGTGTGGACCTGAGTACCGGCGGGCACGGTCGGCACCACGGGTTCGTACGTCGTGCGGAGGCCGCCGTCGTGGTCGATGGAGACCACGCCTTGGGCTGCGACCTGGCCCGCGAAGACCACGACGCCTGGACCGGCCGCGAGCACCGGCTGGCCTGGCGTCGCCGCGAGGTCGACGCCTCGGTGGCCTGGGCCGTACTCCGTCTGCGGTTGCTGGAACGGTCTGGTCACCTCCGGTGTCGGCGAGAGGGGCCACGAGAACCTCGGCTCTTGGCCGACCTCCCGCATGCGGGGAACGTCGTTCGGGACCTGCTGATCCGCGACCGCCGCCTGCCGAGCCCCCGGCTGATCACCCGCCGCTGCCCACGCGGCAGGCACCACCAGCAGCCCTGCCAGGAGCAGGAGCAGCGGTGTCACGGGCGATATGGCGGGCATGGGTCCAGGGTGGCCGGGGCGGCGGGGAAATGGGGAACAGAATGTGATTCTGTGGATAACCGAGGGTGATGTGGACAGGTTGCCGCCTTCGCCTTGCCCGCGGTGGCCCCGCGTCCGCCTGGGCGTACACTGTTTGCGCGGCCTGTCCTGCGATGGGCCGACTTCGCGTGCACGTGCATGTCCCGACTTCTTTCGATGAGCAGGCGGGGCGCGTGGCGCCCGGGCGGTCCCCGTGGGAACACGGGGTCCGGGCACCGGCACGGCACCAGGGCTCCCGGCCACCCGGCCGGTGGCGACAACCGAACGCGGGCCCGCCGGAAAGCGGCCCGCCAGGACAAGAAGAGGTGCGAATCCGGCCATGGCCGTCGTCACCATGAAGCAGCTGCTCGACTCCGGTGTGCACTTCGGGCACCAGACGCGGCGCTGGAACCCGAAGATGAAGCGCTACATCCTCACCGAGCGCAACGGCATCTACATCATCGACCTGCAGCAGACGCTGACCTACATCGACCGTGCCTTCGAGTTCATCAAGGAAACCGTCGCGCACGGCGGCACCATCATGTTCGTCGGCACGAAGAAGCAGGCGCAGGAAGCGATCGCCAGCGAGGCGCAGCGCGTGGGCATGCCCTACGTGAACCAGCGCTGGCTCGGCGGCATGCTCACCAACTTCCAGACCGTGCACAAGCGGCTGCAGCGCCTCAAGGAGCTCGAGGCGCAGGAGCAGACCGGCGGCTTCCAGGGCCTGACCAAGCGCGAGATCCTGACGCTGACCCGCGAGAAGGACAAGCTGGAGAAGACCCTCGGCGGTATCCGCGACATGGCGAAGGTTCCCTCCGCCGTGTGGATCGTGGACACCAAGAAGGAGCACATCGCCGTCGGCGAGGCGCGCAAGCTCAACATCCCCGTGGTCGCGGTGCTCGACACCAACTGCGACCCCGACGAGGTGGACTACCCGATCCCGGGCAACGACGACGCGATCCGGTCGGCCGCGCTGCTGACCAAGGTCGTGGCCGAGGCGGCCGCCGCCGGTCTGCTGGCCCGCTCGGGCCGCAACGGCTCGGCGCCGGAGGGCCAGGACAAGCCGGAGCCCGGTGTGGCCTCCGACGAGCCGCTGGCCGAGTGGGAGAAGGAGCTGCTGGCCGGTAACGAGGGCGGCGAGCAGCAGCAGCCCGCCGAGCAGACCACCTCTTCCTGACCCACGCTTCCCCGTCCGGCCGCTCGCCGGCGGCCGGACGGGACCGAGAACCTCCGAAGGAAACACGATGGCGAACTACACCGCGGCGGACGTGAAGCGTCTCCGCGAGCTCACCGGCTCCGGCATGATGGACTGCAAGAAGGCCCTCGAGGAGAGCGGCGGCGACTTCGACAAGGCCGTCGAGTACCTCCGCATCAAGGGTGCCAAGGACGTCGGCAAGCGCGCCGAGCGCGCGACCGCCGAGGGCCTGGTCGCCGGTGACGGCGGCGTGCTGATCGAGCTCAACTCCGAGACGGACTTCGTCGCGAAGAACGAGCAGTTCCAGCAGCTGGCCGAGAAGATCGTGGCGACGGCGAAGACCGTGCGCACCGACGACGTCGAGAAGCTGGCCGCGGCGGAGATCGAGGGCGGCAAGACCGTCAACGACGCCGTGCAGGAGCTGGCCGCCAAGATCGGCGAGAAGCTCGTCCTGCGCCGGGTCGTCGCGTTCGACGGCACCGTCGAGACCTACCTGCACCGCCGTGGCGCGGGCCTCCCGCCCGCCGTCGGCGTGCTGGTCGAGTACACCGGTGACAGCGCCGAGGCGGCCCGCGGTGCGGCGCTGCAGATCGCCGCGCTCAAGCCGAAGTACCTGACCCGCGAGGAGGTGCCCGCCGAGATCGTCGAGAACGAGCGCCGCATCGCCGAGGAGACCGCGCGGGCCGAGGGCAAGCCGGAGCAGGCGCTGCCGAAGATCATCGAGGGCAAGGTCAACGCCTTCTACAAGGACACCGTGCTGCTGGAGCAGCCGTCGGTGACCGACAACAAGAAGACCGTGAAGCAGCTGCTCGACGCCGCCGGCGTGACGGTCACCCGGTTCGCCCGGTTCGAGGTGGGCCAGCAGTAAGGGCCTGCAGGCTGACGCGTATCGTGCCCCGTCTCCCGGTGATCTCGGGGACGGGGCACGATGCCGAACGAGCACTGAAGGCAGAGCGGTACCCACGGAGGTGAGGGCGGGCATGACGGAGCAACGAGCCGATCAGGGCTATCGGCGGGTACTGCTGAAACTCGGTGGTGAGATGCTTGGCGGCGGATCGCTGGGCGTCGACCCGGACGTGGTGCACTCGGTGGCCGTGCAGATCGCCGCCGTCGTGCGCACCGGGGTGCAGATGGCCGTCGTCATCGGCGGTGGCAACTACTTCCGCGGCGCGGAACTGTCGCAGCGCGGCATGGACCGCGACCGCGCCGACTACATGGCCATGCTCGGCACCGTGATGAACTGCCTCGCGCTGCAGGACTTCCTGGAGAAGGAAGGCGTGCCGACGCGCGTGCAGAGCGCCATCACGATGGGCCAGGTGGCCGAGCCCTACATCCCCCGGCGCGCGGAGCGGCACCTGGAGAAGGGCCGTGTGGTCATCTTCGCCGCCGGTGTCGGCATGCCGTACTTCTCCACCGACACGGCCGCGGCCCAGCGTGCGCTCGAGATCGGGTGCGAGGCGGTGCTGATGGCCAAGGCGGTCGACGGCGTGTTCACCGCGGACCCGAAGACCGACCCGGGCGCGAAGATGTTCGAGGAGATCACGCACCGCGAGGTGCTGGAGCGCGGGCTGAAGGTCGCCGACGCGACCGCGTTCAGCCTCTGCATGGACAACAACATGCCGATCATCGTGTTCAACCTCCTCACGGAGGGGAACATCGCGCGCGCGGTGCGTGGTGAGAGGATCGGGACACTGGTCAGCACCCCCGCCGCGGGCTGACCGACCAGTACTGCTGGGACCTGGCGGAGACAACAGAGAAGACAACGGGAGTAGCCGTGATCGACGAGACCCTCCTCGATGCCGAGGAGAAGATGGAAAAAGCGGTGTCCTTCGCGAAGGAGGATCTGTCGTCGGTGCGCACCGGCCGGGCCAACCCGTCGATGTTCTCCCGCGTGGTGGTCGAGGCCTACGGTTCCACGATGCCGCTGAACCAGGTGGCGAGCGTGAACATCCCCGAGGCGCGGATGGCGATCGTGAAGCCCTACGACCAGAGCCAGCTCAACGCGATCGAGAAGGCCATCCGGGAGTCCGACCTCGGGGTGAACCCGAGCAACGACGGCCAGATCATCCGGATCGTCATCCCGCAGCTGACCGAGGAGCGTCGCCGCGAGATGGTGAAGATGGCCAAGTCCAAGGGTGAGGACGCCAAGGTCCACATCCGCGGCGTGCGCCGCAAGGCCAAGGAGGAGCTCGACCGCATCGCCAAGGACGGCGAAGCCGGCGAGGACGACGTCGCCCGTGCGGAGAAGGAGCTGCAGAACCTCACGGACAGCTACGTCTCGCAGATCGACGAACTCGTCAAACACAAGGAAGCCGAGCTACTCGAGGTCTGATGGCCCAGGTGAGCGAAGAACAGGAGAAGGTGCCGACACCTTCTCCCGAGCCGGGGGAACCCGCCCCGCCGGCCAAGAAGGCGTCGCGGGCGGGGCGCAACCTGCCCGCGGCGATCGCGGTCGGGCTGGTGCTGGGGGCGGCGATCCTCGTCTCGCTGCTCACCGTGCGGTACCTGTTCATCGGGATCATCGCGGTCGCCGTCGCGGTCGGCACGATCGAGTTCGCCCAGGCCGTGCGCCGGGCGGCCGGTATCCGGCTCGCGCTGGTCCCGCTGCTGGTCGGCGGCCAGGCGATGGTGTGGCTGACCTGGCCGTTCGGGCTGAAGGGTGCGGTGATCGCGTTCGCGCTCACCGTGCTCGCCTGCCTGCTGTGGCGGTTGCCCGGCGGCGCGGACGGCTACCTGCGCGACATCGCGACCTCGGTGTTCGCGGCGGCCTACCTGCCGATGTTCGCGTCGTTCGCGGCGATGCTCGTGCCGCCCGCGGACGGGGTGGGCCGCGTGCTGACGTTCATGATCGGCGTGGTCGCCTCCGACACCGGTGGTTACGCGGCCGGGGTGTTGAAGGGCAAGCACCCGATGGCGCCGACGATCAGCCCGAAGAAGACGTGGGAGGGCTTCACCGGCTCACTCGTCGCGGGCATCGTCGGCGGTGCGCTGTCGGTGCACTTCCTGCTGGACGGGCACGTGTGGCAGGGCGTGCTGTTCGGCGCCGCGATCGTGCTCACCGCGACGCTCGGGGACCTCGTCGAGTCGCTCATCAAGCGCGACCTGGGGATCAAGGACATGGGCACGATGCTGCCGGGGCACGGCGGGCTGATGGACCGGCTCGACTCGCTGCTCCCGTCGGCCGTGGTTTCGTGGGTGCTGTTGACGGCCTTTGTGGGCTAATCGTCGTACGGGTCGTCCACCTCGGCGCGGCCTGATTCGTCGACCAGGACCAGGCTGCGGTCGATCACCGAGAACACCGCGCCGCACGGGTCGGCGAGCACGGCGATCCGGCCCCACGGCGTGTCGTACGGTTCGACGACCACGCGCCCGCCCAGCATGATCGCGTGCCCCGCCGTGGCGTCCGTGCCGCGAGCGGGATCGACCTCGAAGTACACCATCCAGTGCGGCAGCGTCTCCGGGGGGTACTCGGGCCCCATGACGTACCGGTAGAGCACGGGCTGCTGGTCGATCAGCCATTCCGAGTAGTCGATCCCGCGGTCGTCGCCGATCTGGCGGGCGTTGTAGTTGAACAAGCGGCAGAAGAACCCGTCCGCGGCTTCGCCGTTGTGCGTGTTCAGGTCGGCGCTGACGAAGGTGTTCGGCACTCCGGTCAGGAAGTCCCACGCCGCCGACGGCTGCCAGAACACCGTCGGCGCGCCGGACGGGTCCACCACGTGCACGATGCTGCCCCGGCCCGGGATCGCGACCGGCCCGAGGGTGACCGTGCCGCCGAGGTGCTGCGTCCATTCCGCCGCGTTCGCGGTGCTCTGCACGGAGATGTTGATGGTCCACAGGCTCGGTTGCCTGGCGCCGCCGAGGTAGATGCCCGCCACGTCGCGGTTGCCGAGCGCGGCGATGAGGTAGCGGCCGCTGGGAGCGGCGGGGTCGCGGCTGAGGTGGAAGGTCCAGCCGAAGAGTCCGTTGTAGAACTGCTGCGCGATGCCCTCGTCCAGGGTCGCCAGTTCCACCCAGCAGGGGATACCCGAGGGGAGTATCGCCTGGGTGGGCAGCGGGCCGAGTGCCATGGGGTGCCTCCTGTCCCGGGGAGGCTTCGAGTCTACGGCTGTCGCAAGAATTTTTCGTCGTTCGATCCCGTATCCTGCGATTATGTGGCAAGCCGCCCGGCGCGGGCTGAAAGCGCTCTCCCGCGACGGCGGTGTCGTGCCCAGCCCGAACATCTGGTACTACCCCGACACGTACGAGCTGGAGAACCGCGCGCAGGACGTCGACGGCGAGATCTGGCGTGTCCTCGACCGCGAATCCCCTTGGGCGGGCAGGGATGTCCTCGATCTCGGGTGTGGGGACGGTTTTCACCTGCCGAAGTTCGCCGGGACGGCACGATCGGTGATCGGCGTCGAGCCGCATGAACCGTTGGTGCACAAGGCGCGACGGAGAGTTTCCGGATCCGGCAACGTCCGCGTCCTGACCGGTTCCGCGCAACGCGTTCCGTTGCCGGACGCGAGCGTCGACGTCGTGCACGCGCGGACGGCGTACTTCTTCGGGCCCGGCTGCGAGCCCGGTTTGCGGGAAACCGACCGGGTTCTGCGGCCGGGCGGGGTGCTGGCGATCGTGGACCTGGACGCGGCGGCCGAACCTTACGGGCGCTGGATGCGGGAGGACCTGCCGCACTACGACCCGCGGGCCGTGGAGGATTTCTTCGAGCGCAACGGTTTCCGGTGTCACCGCGTGGCGACGCGGTGGCGCTTCGAAAGCCGCGCGGAGCTGGAAGCGGTGCTCAAGATCGAGTTCAGCCCCGCGGTCGCCCAGCGCGCGATCGGGGATGTGTTACGCCACAACGGGAACGACGACGGGTACACGGTGCCGGTGGGCTATCGCGTGCATGTCCGCGAAAAGCCCACCGGCCTCGTGCTGCCTGGTCACTCGGCGTCTTCCTCGTCGATCTCGCCGAGGATGCCGTAGAGCGCACGCCGCGCCTCGTTGAGGACGGTCACAGCGCGCTTCTTCTGCTCCGGCGTGCCGGCCTGTGACACCTGGATCGCCGCCGCGGCCAGCGTCGCGCCGGCCTTGCGCAGGTCGATCTCGACCGGGTCGACGTCGTGCGCGATCTGCTCCCACGGCGGGCTGCTGTCGAGCCGCTCGGCGGCGGCGCGGCCCTCGTCGGTCAGCTCGAACAACTTCTTGCCGCCTTCGTCACGGCTGACCACCAGGCCTTCGTCGGCCAGCAGCTGCAGCGTCGGGTACACCGAGCCGGGGCTCGGGCGCCAGAAGCCGCCACTGCGTTCGCCGATCTCGCTGATGATCTCGTAACCGTGCCGCGGCTGCTCCGCGAGCAGGGCCAGGATCGCCGCGCGGACGTCACCACGCCGGCCGCGACGACCGCCGCGCTGGTGCGGACCACCGTGACCGCGTCCGCGTCCACGGTGCGGGCCGCCGGGGCCCCAGCCAGGGGGGAACTCGCCGAAGCCGCCGCGGGACCAGGGCCCGAACGCGCCTCGTGCTTCTCGACCAGGGGGGAAGGGTGGACGGTTTCTCATGTCGGCCTCCTTTCGTTGTGTTCCGACATGCTCACGATATATCGGAAACAGTCGGAACGCAACCGCCCTGGTCGTGGCACACTGGAACGGTTATGACTGCCCTTCCCCTGGTCTTCGAAGCGCCCAAGCGCGGCCTGCCGCCGCGCCACCTCGCCGACCTCTCCGTGGCCGAGCGCGCCGAAGCCGTCGCGGAGCTCGGTGAGAAGCCGTTCCGCGCCAAGCAGCTGTCGAACCACTACTTCTCGCGGCTGACCGTGGACCCCGAGGCGATGACCGACATCCCGGCCGCCTCGCGCGAGCGCCTGGTCACCGAGCTGATGCCGCCGTTGCTCACCGAGGTCAGGGCGCTGGAGGCCGACGGCGGCGCGACCCGCAAGACGCTGTGGCGCGCGCACGACGGCACCCTGCTGGAGAGCGTGCTCATGCGCTACCCCGACCGCGCCACGCTGTGCATCTCCAGCCAGGCGGGGTGCGGGATGGCGTGCCCGTTCTGCGCGACCGGGCAGGGTGGGCTCGACCGCAACCTGTCGACCGCGGAGATCGTCGACCAGGTGCGGTCGGCGGCCGCCGTGATGCGGGACGGGCTGATGCCCGGCGGTCCGGGGCGGCTGTCGAACATCGTGTTCATGGGCATGGGCGAGCCGCTGGCGAACTACAAGCGCGTGGTCGCGGCGGTCCGCCGGATCACCGAGCCCGCGCCCTCGGGGCTGGGGATTTCGCAGCGGTCGGTGACGGTCTCGACGGTCGGGCTCGCGCCGGCGATCCGCAAGCTCGCGGACGAGAAGATGCAGGTCAGGCTGGCGGTGTCGCTGCACACGCCGGACGACGAGCTGCGCGACACGCTGGTGCCGGTCAACAACCGCTGGTCGGTGGACGAGGTGCTGGAGGCGGCGCGGTACTACGCCGACACCTCGGGGCGGCGCGTGTCGATCGAGTACGCGCTGATCCGGGACATCAATGACCAGCCGTGGCGCGCGGACCTGCTGGCGAAGCGGCTGCGCAAGCACCTCGGGCAGCTGGTGCACGTCAACGTCATCCCGCTGAACCCCACGCCGGGATCGAAGTGGGACGCGTCGCCGAAGCCGGTGGAACGCGAGTTCGTGCGGCGCGTCAACGCCGGGGGAGTGGCGTGCACGGTGCGGGACACGCGAGGCCAGGAGATCGCGGCCGCCTGCGGGCAGCTCGCCGCGGAGGGCTGACCGGAGCGGGGCCTGTCAACGTTCCGATCGGCGAAGAGGGCTTGAGACACAACAGCGGTGGGTTTGGAACGTGTCCCGGCGCACCGCTGTGTTTCCGGTATCCCCCTCCGATAGCAGGTGGGCGGGAACAACCGGTGCGCGCGTCGGGGCCGACGCGGAAATTGCTGCCTGGGACAAGCTGGCCGCTGATGGGTTCACGGTCGTCCGAAAGCCGATTTACGTCCGCGGTCGGGATATGCGGGTTCGAATCTACGTTCGATGAACGCAGGGCAGAAATGTTGCCGAAGGCTTCGGTCAGGC
The DNA here is from genome assembly GCF_039542405.1 of Amycolatopsis dongchuanensis. NCBI lineage: Bacteria > Bacillati > Actinomycetota > Actinomycetes > Pseudonocardiales > Pseudonocardiaceae > Amycolatopsis > Amycolatopsis dongchuanensis. The sequence continues at coordinate 37,841 of NZ_BAABIB010000125.1, read as the reverse complement.
TTCGGGATTTCAGATAATTGATGTCGAAGAGGTGAGGATCACGCCGTGATACGGTCTCTTCGACTTCAGTATCGTGCCCGTTGGAGGGTTGGTGGATGGTGTCGAGGTCGTGCTCCGCACTGCTCGTGGGCTCACGATCAGCGATCCGGGCCGTCTGATCGTCGAGATGCTGGTTGATCGCCTCGAGGTGGGGAAGCACCTGATCGTCGAACCTGCGGATGGGGACACCGGCCCGAACGTGCACTACATCCAGGTCATGCGCCAGGCGGAGGACGACTACCAGCTGGAGTACCGGGCGGGCAGCCCGCAGGAGCACTACCAGACCCACCTGGCCGCGCCCGCCGATGTCGTGGACGCGCTCTTCGGCTGGAGCAAAGGCGACTGGTCCTGGCGGGACAGGTTCGAGTGGAAGTGGATCGGCGACTGGTTCGCCCAGAGCTGACGAACTCATCACCGCAGGCTTCGGGTTTGGGGGTCGAAGCACACCAGGCCGGACGCCGCGGCGATCTCGGCGGCTTCGGCCGACACTTCGGGCGCCACGGTCCAGTTGATCCCGAAGTAGCAGAACGGACCGTTCGCGTTGTCCGCGAAGGAGCTCGTCACCCATGGGCAGGTTTCGACGTTCTGCTCGGTCAGGTCCGGCCAGCGTTCCAGCATGGCGGCGACGAACTCCCGGATACCCGCCGAGACCGGGCTCGCCACGCTGCTCTCCACGTACCGCTGGTACAGCAGGTGGAAGGTGGCGTCGGCCTCGACGTCGCTTTCGGTGCGCGCGCCCTCCCAGACCGCGAGGTCATAACTCATGGCGCCACTGTGCCAGCTGTCAGCACGGCGGTACGGTCCGGAGGGGTTCGCTGATCGCGAGGAGCGGGTTGTGTTGTCCACTACGAGGCGATTGATTGCCGTCTCCCTCGTCGAGTACGGGGAGGAGCCCATCGCTGATTGGGCTTCATCATGTGCCGATGACGATTTCTTGCGAATCTGTGGAGCGGCGGATTGGCTCTTGCACGAAGGGCCGAAGACCGCTTCGGGCGCGAGCATGACCTTTGCGAAGGCGATCGCGCTCGCCGCGGTGTTCGTGCGAGAACAAAAACCTCGCCCGTTGGCTCGAAGTCGCCGCAAGCGCGAGGAAAAACCCTTCGCAGGTGGGGATCCGAAACTCGACGAGCGCCCGGACTTCTGGAAGCAGCTGGAGCTCGGCGACCACTACGGTGTGGCGGGCACTTTCTCCGCGTACTGGAAGAACGCGGACTGATCCCGCTGGAGGTGCTTTTCGTTGCTGGTGCTGCGGACGTCACGGGGAACGGTCGTGCGCGGACCGTCGGCGAGCAACATCCTCGCGGTGCTCGAATCGCTGCCACGGGGCGGCCACCTGATCCTCGATCGTGAGGCCGACGAGTACATGCAGGTGTGGCTGCGCCCTGAGGGCACCTACCAGCTGGAGTACCGCGCGGGAACTCCGGGCGAGCACTTCCAGACGCTGACCGTTTCCCGGGCCAAGGTCGGCGAGGCGCTCGTCGACTGGAGCACCGGGGGCTCGACCTGGCACGGGAACTTCGCGTGGAAGCGCTTCCCTCAGCGCTCCGGCGGCTCCGGCAGCCCCTCGATCCGCGGTCCTTCGCCGGGATAGGGCGTGGGCGACTCGTGCGGGTACTGGTCAGGCGCGCCCTCGGGGCTTGCGCCTGCGGGGGAACGGCGGCTGCTCGCCAGGCCGTTCCGGCGGCTTGTCCGGCCCCGGCACGGCGTGCCTACCGGCGCCAGGCGGTACGGCGCTTCTTCAGGTCGATCAGCAGGGCGATGACGATGCCCGCCGCGATGCCCACGAGCCACACGTTCTCCGTGTTGTTCTCGTGGTTGTTGTAGATCATGATCAGCAGGATCGCGGCGCTGAGCCAGCCCGCGATGCGCGAGCCCTTGGGGAAGCCGCCGTGCCAGCCCCACTCGGCCGACGGCTCGTCCCGCGGGTCCACCTTCTTGACCTCGGACTGCTGCCGCTTGACGACCGCCTTGGTAGCCACGATCAACTCCTCAACGCCTGCGTTCACCTGCGACAGTGATAATCCCACATGCGCTCGAGACGCGCGCCGGGCGGTTCGCGACAATGGGCGTGATGAACACGACCCGCTCAGTCCTCGTGCTCGGTTCGACCGGTTCGATCGGCACCCAGGCCCTCGACGTCACCGGCCGCAACCCCGACCTCTTCCGCGTCGCCGGCATCGCCGCGGGCGGCTCCGACCCGGCGGCGCTCGCGGCGCAGGCGCTCGCCCACGAGGTCGACGCCGTGGCCATCACCAAGGCCACCGCCGCCGAGGACCTGCAGCTCGCGCTGTACGCCGAGGCGCAGAAACGCGGCTACTCCCGCGGCGAGTTCAAGCTGCCGAGGATCTTCGCGGGCGCCGACGCCGTCGTCGAGCTGATCGGCGCCGTACCGGTGGACATCGTGCTCAACGGGCTGCCGGGGTCCCAGGGGCTGGCGCCGACCCTGCGCGCGCTCGAAACCGGAGCGACGCTGGCGCTGGCCAACAAGGAGTCGCTCATCGCGGGCGGCCCGCTCGTGCTGAAGGCCGCGAAGCCGGGGCAGCTCGTCCCCGTCGACTCCGAGCACTCCGCGATGGCGCAGGCCCTGCGTGGCGGCCGGGCCGAGGAGGTGGACCGGCTCGTGCTCACCGCCTCCGGTGGCCCCTTCCGCGGCCGCACGCGCGAGCAGATGGCGGACGTCACGGTCGCCGACGCGCTGGCCCACCCCACCTGGTCCATGGGGAGGCTCATCACCATCAACTCGGCGACCCTGGTCAACAAGGGGCTGGAGCTGATCGAGGCGAGCCTGCTGTTCGACGTGCCGTGCGACCGGATCGACGTGGTCGTACACCCGCAGTCGATCGTGCACTCGATGGTCACCTTCGTCGACGGCTCGACGCTCGCCCAGGCCAGCCCGCCCGACATGCGCCTGCCGATCGCACTGGCGCTGAACTGGCCGAACCGCGTCGCGGACGCCGCCCGCGCCTGCCGCTGGGACGAGGCCACCGCCTGGACCTTCGAGCCGCTGGACACCACCGCGTTCCCCGCCGTCGAGCTGGCGCGGCACGCCGGCACCGTCGGCGGCTGCCTCCCGGCGGTCTTCAACGCCGCGAACGAGGTCATGGTGGAAGCCTTCCTGGCGCAAGACGCCCGCTTCACGTCCATCGTGGACACTGTGGAGAGGGTGGTTCGGGAGGCGGACGAGTGGCGCCGGGAACCGCGCGACCTGGAGGACGTATTCGCCGCGGAGCGGTGGGCGCGCACGCGCGCCGCCGAGCTGAACTCGACCGGGAGGAAGTAGGGCGTGCTCGCCTACATTTTCGGAGTCGTGCTGTTCGCGCTGGGCATCTGCGTGTCGGTCGCGCTGCACGAGGCGGGGCACATGGTCACCGCGAAGGCCTTCGGGATGAAGGTCCGGCGCTACTTCATCGGGTTCGGGCCCAAGGTGTTCTCGTTCCGCCGCGGCGAGACCGAGTACGGCCTGAAGTGGATCCCGCTCGGCGGGTTCTGCGACATCGCGGGCATGACCGCGCTCGACGAGGTCACCCCGGACGAGGCGCCGCGCGCGATGTGGCGGTTCAAGACCTGGAAGCGGACCGTGGTGCTCGCCGCGGGCTCCGTGACGCACTTCATCCTCGGGTTCGTCGTGCTCTACCTGATGGCCGTCACGATGGGCCTGCCGAACGCGACCGGGAAACCGCAGATCTCCACGGTCTCGGAGTGCGTGCGCAACGCGCAGACCGACGAGGAGTTCGCGCACCCGAACTGCCAGCCCGGCGACCCCGCGCCCGCCAAGCAGGGCGGCCTGCTGCCCGGCGACGTGGTGCGCGCCGTCAACGGCAAGAGCACCCCCACCTACATCGACGTGACCGCCGCGATCCAGCAGCTGTCCGGGCCCGCGACGTTCGAGGTCGAGCGGGACGGCAGGACGGTCCCGCTGACGATCGACGTGGTGCAGGTCGACCGCCCCGTCCAGGACGCGCAGGGCACCGAGAAGATCGTCAAGGTCGGCTCGCTCGGGGTGACCTTCGCCAACAACTTCACCTACAACCCGGTCACCGGGTTCGCCGGTGCCGGTTCGTTCACCGCGGACATGTTCGTCCAGACCTGGGGCCGGCTGCTGGAGTTCCCCGAGCGGATCCCCGCCGTCGTGCACTCGATCTTCGGCGGCGAGCGCGACCCGAACACGCCGGTGAGCGTCGTCGGCGCGAGCCGGATCGGTGGTGAGGCCGTCGAGCAGGGCCTGTGGCCGTTGTTCCTGCTGTTGCTGGCGAGCCTGAACTTCTTCGTCGGCGTCTTCAACCTGCTGCCGCTGCTGCCGCTCGACGGTGGACACATCGCGGTCACTTGGTACGAACGGGTCAGGGACTGGGTCCGGAAGTTGGCAGGGAAGGCCGCCGGAGGCCCGGTGGACTACACAAAGTTGTCCGCGATCACGATGGTCCTGGTGTTCATCGGCGGAGCGGTAACGTTGCTCACCGTGACGGCTGACATCGTCAACCCCATCCGTCTGCAGTAGGTAGGCTGGTCGCGTACGCATTCCTTCGCAGCCGTAGAGGATTCGATGAGCGTCGCGCTTGGCATGCCTGCCCTCCCGCCCCCCGTTCTCGCCGAGCGCCGGCCCACCCGGCAGCTGATGGTCGGCTCCGTCGGGGTCGGCAGCGACTACCCGATCTCCGTCCAGTCGATGACCACCACGTTGACGGCGGACGTCAACGCGACGCTGCAGCAGATCGCGGAGCTGACCGCCGCGGGCTGCGACATCGTGCGCGTCGCGTGCCCGTCGGCGGATGACGCCGCCGCGCTGCCCGCCATCGCGAAGAAGTCGCAGATCCCGGTGATCGCCGACATCCACTTCCAGCCGAAGTACGTGTTCGCCGCGATCGAGGCCGGGTGCGCGGCGGTCCGCGTCAACCCGGGCAACATCAAGAAGTTCGACGACAAGGTCAAGGAGATCGCGCAGGCCGCGAAGGACCACGGCACGCCGATCCGCATCGGGGTCAACGCGGGCTCGCTCGACCCGCGGCTGCTCAAGAAGTACGGCAAGGCCACGCCGGAGGCGCTCGCGGAGTCGGCGCTGTGGGAGGCCTCGCTGTTCGCCGAGCACGACTTCCACGACATCAAGATCTCGGTCAAGCACAACGACCCCGTGGTCATGGTGCGGGCGTACGAGATCCTCGCCGAGCAGTGCGACTACCCGCTGCACCTCGGCGTGACCGAGGCGGGCCCGGCGTTCCAGGGCACGATCAAGTCGGCCGTGGCGTTCGGTGCGCTGCTGCGGCAGGGCATCGGGGACACGATCCGCGTGTCCCTGTCGGCGCCGCCGGTCGAGGAGGTCAAGGTCGGCACGCAGATCCTGCAGTCGCTGAACCTGCGGCCGCGGAAGCTGGAGATCGTGTCATGCCCGTCGTGCGGGCGTGCCCAGGTCGACGTGTACAAGCTGGCCGAGGAGGTCACCGCCGGGCTCGAGGGCATGGAGGTGCCGCTGCGGGTCGCGGTGATGGGCTGCGTCGTGAACGGTCCCGGTGAGGCGCGCGAGGCCGACCTCGGCGTGGCGAGCGGCAACGGCAAGGGCCAGATCTTCGTCAAGGGCGAGGTCATCAAGACCGTGCCGGAGCACCAGATCGTCGAGACCCTGATCGAAGAGGCGATGCGCATCGCCGAGGAGGCGGGGGAGCAGGGCGAGGGCTCGCCGGTCGTCAGCGTCGGCTGACGCGGAGTGGGGTGGCGGACCGCGGCCAGGGCCTGGTCGCGGGCGGTTTAGCGTGGTTCCGTTGAGGCGTTTCCGGCGCCTTGAGCCGCTATCCTGGTAGGAGCCGAGCGCAGGAACGGGGTGGGTCATGAGCACCGCAGTCGTGGATTCCGCGCTGAGCTGGGACTACCTGCTGGACACCTGGCGGGAGCTGGAGGTCCCCGAGGGATGGCGGCCGGAGCTGACCGTCGAGGGGATCCACATGACGCCGCCACCTGGGGGAACCCACAACCTCATCGCCGACCTGGTCCATGAGGCTTTGATCGCCAAGCGGCCGGAAGGGTGCGGGATCTTCCAGACGCAGGGCGTGGGCATCAGGCAGATCGGGGGCATCTACGTGCCCGACTTCTGCGTAGCGCCCCGCGAGGCGATCCCGCACGGCTCGGACCCGGTGCCGGCGGAGCACGTGCTGCTGGCCGTCGAGATCACGTCCAGGAGCACGGCCCGGCACGACCGCTCCAAGAAGAAGTGGGCCTACGCCCACGGCCCGATCCCGCTGTACCTGCTCATCGACCCGCTCGACGAAGACGGCCCGGCGGTCTCCCTGTTCAGCCACCCGGTCAAGGGCGTCTACAGCCGGTTCCACCGGGTCCCGTTCGGCGAGCCGATCACGATCGGTGCCCCCTTCGACGTCGTCCTCGACACGGCGCGGTTCTGATCACGCCCTCGGTTTCCCGTAACCGGGGTTCATCTGGCAATCTGGACCACGTGTTGCGGCTTGCCGGTGCACGGCTGCTCGGTGATCGGGACTACCCGGCGGTGCGTGCCGTCCTGGATGCCGATCCGGTGGCCAGCTGCATGGTCAGCGCCCGGGTCGAGGTTGCCGGTCTGGACCCCTGGCGGCTCGGCGGCGAGCTGTGGGCCGCCGACTACCGGGGCACCCGCTCCAGCCGCCTGCCGGGTCTCTGCTTCTCCGGTCCGAACCTGATCCCCTTGCGCGGCAACGCTTCCGCGATGCGCTCCTTCGCCGACCGGGCCCTGCGCAGGCAGCGCATCTGCTCCTCGCTCGTCGGCCCGGCCGAACAGGTGCTGGCACTGTGGGACGAGCTGGCCCCCGAGTGGGGACCGGCCCGCGAGATCCGGCCGGACCAGCCGTTGATGGCGATGGACGGCCCGCCGGCCATCACCGCGGACCCGCTCGTGCGGCCCGTGCGGCCGGACGAGCTGGACCGGTACCTGCCCGCCGCGATCTCCATGTTCATCGAGGAGGTCGGCGTCGACCCGCGTGCCGGTGACGGCGGTGCCAGCTACCGCGCCCGCGTGGCCGAGCTGATCGCGGGCGGCCGCGCGTTCGCCCGCTTCGAGGGGCGCGAAGTCGTGTTCAAGGCCGAAATCGGGGCGTTGTCCCGCAGCGTCGGGCAGATCCAGGGTGTGTGGGTGCACCCCGACCGGCGCGGACAGGGCCTCGGCACGGCGGGCACGGCGGCGGTGGTGAACCGGCTCGTGCACGGGATGGGCCGCACGGCGAGCCTCTACGTGAACTCCTTCAACAGCCCCGCGCTGGCCGCGTACCGGCGCGTCGGGTTCCACCAGGTCGGCCGCTACGCCACGGTTCTGTTCTGAGTCGTAGGCTGGACGCATGTCCTTGCGTGCTCCACTGAAGCCCGGCGTGCAGACGCCACGTCGTCCCGTTCCGGCCAGCATTCCCCGTCCCGAGTACGTGGACAAGCCGGCGCCGAAGCGGGACACCGGCAACGGGGTGCGCACACCGGAGCAGATCGAGGCGATGCGCGTCGCGTGCCGCATCGCCGCGCAGGCGCTGGAGGAGGGCGGCAAAGCCGTCAAACCGGGCAACACCACCGACGACGTTGACAAGGTCGTGCACGAGTTCCTCCTGGACCACAAGGCGTACCCGTCGACGCTGGGCTACCGGCACTTCCCGAAGTCGTGCTGCACCTCGCTGAACGAGGTGATCTGCCACGGCATCCCGGACTCGACGGTCATCGAGGACGGTGACATCTGCAACATCGACGTGACCGCGTACATCGGTGGCGTGCACGGCGACACCAACGCCACGTTCCTCGCCGGCGACGTGTCGGAGGAGGCGCGGCTGCTGGTCGAGCGCACGCACGAGGCGACGATGCGCGCGATCAAGGCGGTGCGGCCCGGCCGTCAGCTCAACGTCATCGGCCGCGTCATCGAGTCCTACGCCAAGCGCTTCGGCTACGGCGTGGTCCGCGACTTCACCGGCCACGGCGTCGGCCCCGGCTTCCACACGTTCCCGACCGTCCTGCACTACGAGGACCCGTCCGTCACCACGGAGATCGTGGAGGGCATGACGTTCACGATCGAGCCGATGATCACGCTCGGCTCGATCGACTACGACATCTGGGACGACGACTGGACGGTCACGACGAAGGACAAGAGCTGGACCGCCCAGTTCGAGCACACGATCCTCGTCACGCCGACGGGTTCGGAGATCCTGACCCTTCCCTGAGCAGCAGCTGGTCCAGGAAGCCGCCGGCCTCGGCCACCGCACGCGCGGGGTCGCGGTCGGCGATCGCCTCCAGCAGGCCGTGGTGCCCGATCGGCACGTGTTCGGTGAGGTGGTCCTCCGACGTCGCGGCCACGCTCGCCGTGATCGCCTCCGTCAGCCCGCGGTACAGCTCGGTCAGCAGCTCGTTCCGTCCACATCGGACGACCGTGAGGTGGAACTCCGTGTCGGCGCGGACGAAATCCGCCAGTGAGCGTTCGTGCTGCGCCCGGTCCCGCTCGTCGAGCAGCTCACGCAGCCGCGCCAGGTCCTCCTCCGTGCGCTCGGTCGCCGCCAGCCGTGCGCCCTCGACCTCCAGGCCGCGCCGCACCTGCAGCACCTCCCGCAGCTCCGAGCCGCACAGCCGCCGGATCGCGCCGGACACCTCGCTCGTCGCGCGCACGTAGGTGCCGTCGCCCTGCCGGACCTCCAGCAGACCGCTGTGTGCGAGCGCGCGCACCGCTTCCCGCACGGTGTTGCGGCCCACACCCAGCGTCTCCGCCAGCGCCCCCTCGGTCGGGATCCGCTGGCCCACGGCCCATTCGCCCTGGCTGATGGCTTCGCGCAGCTGACCGATCACCTGGTCGACGAGCCCGGTGCGGCGCGTGGTGGCTAATGGCACAACAAATGTCCCTTCACCCAATCATCCGACGTCTGCGATAGTAGCGGGCGTGGTTGAAACACCGGTGAAACAAACTTCGCGTGTCCTCGTCGGCGGCGGCCTGCTGGGCTTCGCCGTCGTCCTCGCCGCCCTGAACCTGCGGCCCGCGGTCACCGCGGCCGGTTCGGTGCTCGACGAGATGCGCGAGACGCTCGGCGCGACCTCCACCTGGGCGGGCGCGCTGACCACCATGCCGGGCCTGTGTTTCGCCCTCGCCGGTTCGACCGCGCCGTGGGTCGCCAAGAAGATCGGGATCGGCGGTGCCGTCGCGGCCGCCCTGGCCTTGCTGACCGCCGGGCTCGTCATCAGGGTGCTGGACGGACAGCTCGTCGTGCTCGGCGGCACCCTCGTCGCGACCGCCGGTATCGCGCTGGCCAACGTGCTGATCCCCGTCGTGGTCAAGGAGTCCTTCACCACGCGGATCGGGTTGATCACCGGGCTGTACACCGGTGCGCTGCAGGCGGGAGGTGCGCTGGGGTCGGCGGTGACGCCGCAGCTCGACGGCGCCTTCGGTGGCTGGCGCCCCGGCCTGGCGAGCTGGGCGGTGTTGTCGGGGCTGGCGCTGGTCGTGTGGCTGGTGTCGGTCCGGTCGCGACCGGGTGCGCCGACGGGTGCGGGTTCGCCTCAGAGCACCGGGCGGTCGCTGTTGCGCAGCCCGCTCGCCTGGATCGTCACCCTGTTCTTCGGGCTGCAGGCGTGCCTGGCCTACGTCGTGATGGGCTGGCTGCCGGAGGTGTTCATCGACGCGGGCGTCAGCCGCGGCGACGCGGGCCTGCTGCTCGGGCTGATCTCCATCATCGGGCTGCCGGTGAGCCTCGTCGTGCCGCCGCTGGCCGGCCGCGGCGGCAGCCAGAGCTGGTGGATCGTCGGGCTGGCGGCGTTCGGCTTCGCCGGGGTGGTCGGCGTGATGGTCGCGCCCGCGGCGGCGCCGGTGCTGTGGGCGGTGCTCATCGGGCTGGGCATGAGCGTGTTCTCGCTCGCGCTCACCACGATCGCCCTGCGGGCCCGCACCGGCGGGGACACCGCGCGGTTGTCGGGCATGGCGCAGGGCTTCGGGTACCTGCTGGCCGCGCTCGTGCCGTTCCTGTTCGGCCTGCTGCACGACCTGACCGGTGCCTGGACCGTGCCGTTCCTGATGTTGCTGGTCCTGGTCGCCGTGCAGATGGTGTTCGGGTTCCTAGCGGGACGCCCCAGGTACGTTTAGGTTCAGCAGCGCGTTCTCGACCAGCTCCGGCATCGCCGGGTGGATCCAGTACTGGCCGCGCGCCATGGTGTGCGCGTCGAGGCCGAAGCTCATCGCCTGGACCAGCGGCTGGATCACCGTGGGCGCCTGCGGGCCGATGATGTGCGCGCCCAGCAGCTGCCCGGTTTCCGGGTCGGCCAGCAGCTTCGCGAAGCCGGTGGTGTCCTCCATCGCCCAGCCGTAAGCGATCGCGGCGTAGTCCTGTTTGGACGTCGTGTACTTGAGACCCCGTTGGCGCGCCTGCTGTTCGGTGACCCCGACGGACGCGATCTGCGGCGAGCCGAACACGGCGTGCGGCACGAACCGGTGGTCGGCCTGGATGCGCTCGTCCGGGTGCAGCAGGTTGTGCTGCACGACACGGGCTTCGTGGTTCGCGACGTGCTTCAGCTCGTACGGCGACGACAGGTCACCGAGCGCGTAGATGCCCTCGACCGAGGTCTGCTGATAGGAGTCCACCTTGACGTGCCCACTGTCCAAAGTGGTCACCCCGGTGGCGGCGACGTCGAGCAGGTCCGAGTTCGGCCGGCGCCCCACGGCGATGAGCAGCTGGTCGGCTTCGACGGTCTCCCCCTCGGCGAGGTCCAGCGCGAGGCCGGTCTCGGTCCGCCGCGCCCGCAGCACCTTCCGGTTGAGGCGGACGTCGTAGCGCTGCGCGGCCAGCTCCGTGTACCGGGCGCTGATGTCCTCGTCCTCGCTGCGCAGCAGGGCGCCGGACCGCGCGATCACCGTGACCTCGACGCCGAACGACGAGAACACGTGCGCGAACTCCGCGGCGACGAACCCGCTGCCGACGATCACGAGCCGCCGGGGCAGCTCGTCGAGCCGCATGATCGAGTCCGAGGTGTGGTACGGCACCTGGTCCAGACCTTCGATGTCCGGGACGACCGGACGGCCGCCCGCGGCGAGCACGAAGCGGTCCGCGGTGATCGTCTCGGTCCGGTCGGGCAGCGAGACGGTCAGCTCCTTGTGCCCCGTGAAGCGGCCTTCGCCCTCATACACCGTCACGTTCGCGTTGTCGGCGTGGCTGGTGCGGTACTCGCGGCCGCCCTCGGCGATCGGGTCGATGCGCCCGAAGATGCGGTCGCGCACGTCACGCCACCGGACGTTCAGCAGCTCCTCGTCCACCCCGAACCGGCCGCTGATCGACGGCGTCGCGGCGAGGTCGGCGGTGTGCACGAACATCTTCGTCGGGATGCAGCCCACGTTGAGGCACGTGCCGCCGAACACGCCCTTTTCGACGATCGCCGTCTTCCAGTCGGCGAAGCGCGGGTCCAGTATCGAGTTCCCGGAGCCGGTACCGACGATCACCAGGTCGTAGTGGGGCACTGTGTCTTCCTTCGCCGTGTGGGGTTCTCCCTGCGAGAACCCGATTTTCGCGGGAGTTGTTCCCTCAGCCGCCGGTCGCGGTGAAGTGCATGCGGTCGGTCGGGCTGTGCCACGCCCCGCCCCAGCTCCACCCGATCGCCGCGAAGTCCCGCACCGTGGCGTCTCCCGCTTCCACCATGCCGGGCCGCCGCCACGACCGGTCCAGGTACGCCGAGGCGAGTTCGGGCAGCACCAGGTCGTCCTTGGTGTAGGGGTTGCAGAACGGGTTCAGGTCGATCGCCAGCCCGTACGCGTGCGCCGACCAGTTCTGCTGCCCGCGCACGGGACGGCATACGAACGCGCTCGTGTTGTTCCCGTCGCCGGTCGGCGGGGCGTCGAGTTCGGCGGGAGCGGTGACCCGCATCTCCTCGATGGGGAACTTCGCGGCGTACAGCTGCCCGAACACCCGTGTCACGTCCTCCGCGACCGAGGCGTTCACCAGCATCTCGCCGGTGTGCGCCCGGCCGTCGAAACCCCAGAACGACATCGTCAGGTACCGCAGGTCGCTCGCCTTGACCGGGCACGCGGGCTGCCACGTGCTGCCGGCGAGGACGTCGGCGGGCACCGGTGCGACGGTCGAGGCGTAGCGGCCATCGGCGGGTGGCGGCAGGAGGTCCCGGGTGGGCAGGCTGCGGTCCCGCAGGACGGGCGGGGTCGGTTCGATGCGGCCGTAGCCGTCGGGGCGCAGCGGCAACGGGTGCGCGCCGACGACCCACGTCGGCGCGGCTGGGGCGCTCGTGGTGGTGCTGGTGGCGGGTGCCGGGACGGGAGGCGGTTGCTGTTCCGGCGTGCCGCACGCGACCAGCCCGAGGAGGGCCGTCAGCGCGGCGAGACGGGACATGCGCACGTCTGCCAGCTTGACAGACGGACGAGACCACCCGATCAAGTGACACCATGGGAGGTCGATGTCCACTAGGGTGGCCTGTGCACTCTTACGCGCTGGAGTCCGTCGAACGCGGCGCGTGACATCACGTGGCTGAATTCCGGGGGAGAGAAGGGCACACCCATGGCTAAGCACGCCCGCCGCAACCGCAAGGTCCGCTTCCTGCTCGCGGCGGCCGCTGCCCTGGCCACCTCGCTGCCCGTCGCGGCCATCGCCGCCACCAGCGGGTCCGTCCCGGAGGCCCAGCCGCGGATCGTGGGCGGCGGTGAGGCGTCCGTCCGTGACTACCCGTACGCGGTGTTCCTCACCGACGCGAACGGCAACCAGTTCTGCGGCGGCACGCTCGTGACGTCGTCCGCCGTGGTCACCGCGGCGCACTGCGCGGCCGCCGTGTCGCAGTCCGACCTGCGCGTGGTCATCGGCCGGCAGCAGAAGACGGGCACCGACGGCGTGGTCGCGAACGTCCGGCGGGTCTGGAAGGACCCGAACTTCAGCGACCCCGGCAAGGGGGACGACGTGGCGGTGCTGAACCTCGACCGCCAGGTGTCCTACCGCCCGGCCTCGCTGCCCAAGAAGTCCGACTCGTCGCTGTACGCGGAGGGCACCAACGCCACGGTCCTCGGCTGGGGCCGCACCGCCGACGGCGGCGCCCGCGCGACCTCGCTGCGCAGCGCGGTCGTCCCCGTGATCAGTGACGCCAGCTGCTCGTCCAGCTACGGCAACTACAACTCCACCAGCATGGTGTGCGCCGGCTACCCGGACGGCGGGATCGACGCCTGCCAGGGTGACTCCGGCGGCCCGCTCGTGGTCGGGGACACCCTCATCGGCATCGTGTCCTGGGGTGACGGCTGCGCGAAGCCCGGCAAGCCCGGTGTGTACACGCGCGTGAGCACCTACGCCGACGACATCAGGGCGCAGTCCCAGCAGCGATCCCTGCTCTGGTAGCAAGGACCGGTGAACGTCGCCGGAACCGAGCTGACCCCGAGCCAGCTGTACGACATCCTCCACCTGCGCGCCGACGTGTTCGTCGTCGAGCAGGACTGCCCCTACCTCGACATCGACGGCCGTGACCTGCTGCCGGACACCCGGCACCTGTGGCTGACCGACGACCGGGGCATCTCGTCCTACCTGCGCGTGCTGACCGAACCCGGCCACTACCGGATCGGCCGGGTCGTGACCGCTCGCCACGCCCGCGGGCAGGGGCTCGCCGCCCGGCTGATGACCGAAGCGCTCGAGATCGTCGGTGACGCCGACAGCGTCCTCGACGCGCAGACCTACGCGCAGGGTTTCTACGCGAAGTTCGGCTACGTGCCCGAGGGCGACGAGTTCGACGAGGACGGCATCATGCACATCACGATGTGGCGGCGCGTGGCGGCGCGGACGCGCTGACCACCTTCACCGCGGTGTCCACATCGGACTCGCTGAGGTCGGCGCGGGCGGTCAGCCGCAGCCGGGAGATCCCGTCGGGCACCGAGGGCGGCCGGAAGCAGCCGACCCGCACGCCGTTCTCGGCGCAGCGGGCCGCCCACGTCACCGCGTCCTCCGGCGACGGCGCCTGCACCGAGACGACGGCCGCATCCGGCCTGCTGACGCGGAAACCCGCGTCGGTCAGCTGCTCCGCCAGCCGCGTCGCGTTGGCCAGCACCTTCCCCGGCAGCTCCGGTTCGGACTTGAGCACGCCCAGCGCGGCCAGCGCGGCGGCGGCGCTGGCCGGTGCGAGGCCGGTGTCGAAGATGAAGCTGCGCGAGGTCTCGACGAGGTGCCGGATGACCCGCCGGGACCCGAGCACAGCGCCGCCCTGAGCGCCGAGGGACTTCGACAGCGTCACCGTCATCACGACGTCCGGCTCGCCGGCGAGCCCGGCGGCGTGCACCGCGCCACGGCCGCCGTCGCCGAGCACGCCGAAGCCGTGCGCGTCGTCCACGAGCAGCGCCGCGCCGTGCTCCCGGCACGCGGCGGACAACTCGGGCAGCGGCGCGAGATCACCGTCCACCGAGAACACCGAGTCCGTCACCACGAGGGCGCGCTGTGTCCGGCGTGTCGCCAGCGCGTGCTTGATCGCGGCGACGTCGTTGTGGCCGATCGCGGCGATGCCCGCACGGGACAGGCGGCAGCCCTCGATGAGCGACGCGTGGATGTACTTGTCGGTCACGATGGCCGAGTCCTTGCCGGAAAGCGCTGTCACGGCGCCCAGGTTCGCGGTGAAGCCCGACGAGAACACCAGCGCGGCCTGGAACCCGCAGAACCGCGCCAGCTCGTGCTCCAGCTCGGCGTGCAGCTCCGTCGAGCCCGTCACCAGCCGGGAACCCGTCGAACCGGCACCCCACCGCAGTGCGGCGGCGGCAGCGGCACCGGCGACGCGCTTGTCCCGCGCCAGGCCGAGGTAGTCGTTGCCGGCGAGGTCCAGTTCCGTGCTCGTCGCGGGCCGGGGCCGCAGCCTGCGGGTCAGCCCGGCGTCCGCCCTGCGTTCGGCTTCCGCGTCCAGCCAGTCGAAAACCTGCTCGGGCGGCACGGCCGCGGGCTTCTGCGCTGCATCCACCCCGGCAGTCTCTCAGGCCGGACCCGGAACGCAGTGGAGGCCACCGTCACAACGGACGATGGCCTCCCTGAACTGCTGCGATCAGTCCCGCGCGCGTCGCGAGGGACCGCGGCCGTCACGCCGCGGCGGACGAGCGCCGCCTTCGCGGTAGCCGCCCTGGCGGTGGCCGCTGCCGAAGCCGCGGGCCCGGCCCTGCCGGTCACCACGGGGACCGCCGGCGCGCCGCGGCTGCGGCTCACGGCGGCGCTCGACGACCGGCTCACCGCTCGGCTCGCGGGCCCCGGTGATGCGGGCGAGATCGGCGTCACCCGGCCGCACGGTGGCGGACTGGGCGCGCACGCCGGCCTTCTCCGTCATGCGGCGCACGGTGCGGCGCTGGTCGTGCGTGACCAGCGTGACCACGGTGCCCGAGGCGCCCGCACGGGCCGTGCGGCCCGCCCGGTGCAGGTAGTCCTTGTGGTCGGCCGCCGGGTCGACGTGCAGCACGAGGCTGACGTCGTCGACGTGGATGCCGCGCGCGGCGACGTCGGTGGCGACCAGCACCGGGGTGTGGCCGTCCTTGAAGTCCGACAGCACGCGGTTGCGCTGGCCCTGCGTCTTGCCGCCGTGCAGTGCACCGGCCGCCACACCCTTCGCACGCAGCCGCTCGGCGAGCCGGTCGACGTGGTGCTTGGTGCGCACGAACATGATCGTGCGGCCCTCGCGGGCGCCGATCTCGGTCACGATGGCCTGCTTGTCCTGGTGGGTCACCTGGAACACGTAGTGGTCCATCGTGTCCACGCTCGCCGTGGCGGGCGCGACCGAGTGCTCGACCGGGTCGGTCAGGTAGCGGTCCACCAGCTTCTTCACGTCACCGTCGAGGGTGGCCGAGAACAGCAGGCGCTGGCCGCCGGGCGGGGTCAGGTCCAGGATCTCGCGGACCTGCGGCAGGAAGCCCATGTCGGCCATCTGGTCGGCCTCGTCGAGGGCGACGAAGTTCACGTCGGAGAGCACGCAGGTGCCCTGGCGGACGTGGTCGGACAGCCGGCCGGGGGTGGCGATCAGCAGGTCCACGCCCCGGTTGAGGACGTCGGCCTGGCGGGTGAAGGCCATGCCGCCGACGGCGACGCGGCACCACAGGCCCATCGCCTTGGCGAGCGGGCTGAGCGAGTCGGCGACCTGCATCGCCAGCTCACGGGTCGGCACGAGCACGAGGGCGCGCGGCCGCTTCGGACGGGCCTTGCCGCCGCCCAGCCTGCCCAGCAGCGCCAGGCCGAAGGCCAGCGTCTTGCCGGAACCGGTCTGGGCGCGGCCCAGCACGTCACGCCCGGCGAGCGCGTCGGGCAGGGTGGCCGACTGGATCGGGAAGGGGGCGTCGATGCCCTGGTCGCGCAGCGCCGTCAGCAGCGGCTGCGGAAGGTTGAAATCTTCGAACGAGGTCACCGAAGTGGACTCGAGGGTGATGCTCACTAACTGCCTCTCGGACGTGGCACGTCGCAAGGAGGCCCAACTGCCCGCTTGGCGCAGGGCGCAGTGTTGTCCTGGGCGTTCACAAGGACGGACCCGGCGCATTCCGTGCGCCGTTGGTGGGTGGATTACCGCGAGCCGTGTCAGTCGGCTTGGCCGCGAAGAACAACACTTGTCCACGCCGCCGGTTGCGGTCTGTGATGAGTCTACCCGAACATCCGCGATCACCGGAGCCCGGCCCGTTCGGACAGCTCCGAAGTGAGCGAAGGCACGTCGACGTCCAGGCCGCGGGCGGTGAACCAGCGGGCCAGGTTCGCCGCGTCGCGCGCCAGGAACTCGGGGCCCGCGGGGTTGGCGAACAGGTCCACCACCTGCGGCAGGTCGATGAGCACGAGCCTGCCGCGGTGCACCAGGACGTTGTACGGCGAGAGGTCGCCGTGCGCGAGCCCCTCGCCGGCGAGCAGTTCGAGCGCCCGGCGCGCCTGGAACCACAGTGACTCCAGCTCGTCCGGGTCCGGGCGCAGCTGTTCGAGGCGTGGCGCGGCGGTACCGTCCTCTTCGCCGAGGAACTCCAGCAGCAGTTCCGTCCCGTTGCGCTGCACCGGGTACGGCACCGGGAGCCCGACCGTCCACAAGCGACACAGGTACCCGAACTCGGCGACCGCCCACTGCTCGGCGATCAGGTTGCGGCCGAAGGACGTCCGGTTGGCCATCGCGCGGGTCTCGCGTGACCGGCGCATCCGGCGCCCTTCGAGGTAACTCGCGTCACGGTGGAACTGCCGGTGCTCGTTCGAGCGGTACCGCTTCGCGGCGAGCAGGCACGCGCGGGAACCGTCGGGCAGACCGCGGCGCAGCAGGTGGACGTCGGCCTCCTTGCCCGCCTTGAGCACACCCAGCTCGGTGTCGACGGCGGCCAGCTCGGTCACCAGCCAGTCCGGGTACGGCCGCGGGCCGCGTTCACCGGTGTCCCACGTCGAGTAGCGGTCACCGGGTATCTCGGGTTCGTAGGCGTCCTCGCGCAGTGCGGCCAGGCGGGCACGTTCGTGCTCGGTGAGGCGGCCGCGGCGGGCGTACGGGGTTTCGTCGTCGAAACGGCGACGGTTGGCCATCGGTGGGTTCTCCTCGGGAAGGTGCCCCACCGGCTGCGGTCAGCCGCGGGGCGGACGGAAAAGGGCACGGTTCAGCACGGGGACAGCCATCGTGTGCCTCCTTCCTTCCGTCGGAGCCTCGGATTCTGGCCGGGCGCGGGTGCGGGGGCAACCGAATTACCGGCAGACTCGTGACCATGCGGGTAGTGGTCATCGGATCGGGGATCGCGGGCGCGAGCACCGCGTACCAGCTGGCGCGCCGGGGCGCGGAGGTCGTCGTCGTGGACGCGGCGCGGACGGGGGTCGCGACGGCGGCCGGAGCGGGCATCGTGAGCCCGTGGACGTCGCGGGCGGAGGAGGAGCACTTCCGCGCGGCGTCGGCGGCGGCCGTGTACTACCGCACGCTGGTGGCGGAGCTGGCCGAGGACGGCGAGGCGGGCTCGTCGTTCGAGGTGGTCGGCGCCATGGTGGTGTCGGCCGACGAGGGTGAGCTGTCCGAGGCCTTCGAGCGGGTGAGCCGGCGAGCGGCGGCGGTACCGGAGGCGGGCGCGGTGCGGCGGCTGGACCCCGGGCAGGCGCGGGAGCTGTTCCCGGCGCTCGCCCCGGACCTCGGCGCGGTGCACGTGGAGGGCGGTGGCCGGGTCGACGGCCGTCGCCTGCGGGAGGCGCTGCTCGCGGCGGCCGCCCGGCGTGGCGCGTCCAGCGTGTCGGGACAGGCGGAGCTGTCGTCCGAGGGCGCGGTGCTCGTGGACGGCGAGCCGCTGGCGGCGGACAAGGTGGTGGTCGCGGCGGGCGCGTGGAGCGGTGAGCTCGTCGCCCCGCTCGGCGTGCGGCTGGGTGTGGAGCCGCAGCGTGGGCAGATCAGCCACTTCGAGCTGCCCGGCGTGGAGACGGGGCCGTGGCCGGTCGTGCTGCCGGTGTCGAGCCACTACCTGCTGGCGTTCCCCGGTTCGCGGGTGGTCGCCGGTGCGACGCGCGAAACCGGTTCGGGCTTCGACTACCGCGTGACGGCGGCAGGGCAGCGTGAGGTGCTGGACAACGCGCTCGCCGTCGCGCCGGGCCTCGCGGACGCGACCCTGCTGGAGACGCGCGTGGGCTTCCGCCCGGCGTCGGAGGACGGGCTGCCGCTGCTCGGCACGCTTCCCGGGACGCCGGACGTCCTGGTGGCGACGGGGTTCGGCGCGGGCGGCCTGACACTGGCGCCGTTCGCGGGTGCGCTCGTCGCGTCACTGGCCCTGGGCGAGGAACCCGCGCTCGACCTGGCGCCGTACGCGCCGGACCGGTTCAGGGCTCGATGACGAGGTCGAGCTCGTGCTCCCCGGTTCGCCGCACGTCGAACCCGGCCTTGGCCGCCACGCGCAGCAGACCCTCCACAGTGGATGGTTCACGGGGAGCCTTCGCGAGCGCGGCCGCGAGCCTGCCCTTGTAGGCCTTGTTGAAGTGGCTGATCGTCTTGCCGCTCGACGTCATCACGCGCACGCTCACCGCGCCGGGGATGCGCGCGAGCGCGGCGTAAGCGCCGGAGCGGAGGTCGACGACCAGTTCGTCCAGACCGGCCAGCACGGGTTCCAGCGCTGGACGCCAAAGCGTGCGCAGGGCACCGAGCGAGGGCAGCGACGTGCCGCCGGAGAGGCGGTAGGCGGGGATCCGGTCGTCGCCGCGCGCGATGCCGAAGAGCGCGGACGCGACGGCGAGGCGGCGCTGTGCCTTGGCGAGCTGCGCCTTGGTGAACCCGCCGATGTCCAGCGCGTCGTAGAGCACGCCGGTGTAGCGCTCCAGCGCGGGAAGCGTCGGCGACGACCACAGGGCGGCGTTGCGCGCGACCTCGTCCTCCTGCCGCGGCGAAAGCCCGAGGGCGTCGAGGCTCGCCGGGACGTCGGCCGCGAGGTCGACGAGGGCGTCGGCGAGCTTGCGGCGGACCGGGTTCAGCTCGGGGTAGGACAGTTCGTCGAGCTGCAGCGGCGGTCCGTCCCCACCGGGGGCCTTGGTTTCGGAAGGGGGCAGCAGCACGAGCACGACCAGCAGGTTAACGGTTGCCGGAAAATCGATGGGACGGGTGTCCGGCTCCCCATAGGCTCGTCCGGTGGACGAGATTTGGCGGCCGTTGACGGCCGGTGACGCGGAACCGGTGGCCGGGCTGCTGCGGGCGGCGGAGGCGGTCGAGCCGACGCACGAGCACCACAGCGTCGAGGACGTGCGCGAGGAGCTGACCGCCCCCAACGTGCGGCTGCGGGATGGGAGCACCTCCGTGTGGAGCGGGGAGCGGCTGCTCGGGTACGCGATGGCCGTGCCACGGGTGGAGGCGAACCCGGAGCACCGGATGCGCGTCGAACTGCAGCTGCACCCGGACCACCGCGAGTCCGGGCTGGGGGAGCGGCTGGTCGGCTGGCTGCTGCGCACCGGTCCTCAGCTGCACGCGCAGACGTTCCCCGACGCGGACCTGGAGCTGCACGGGCGTGCTCACGAGAACCAACGGTGGTACGCCCGGCTGCTGGAAGCGAACGGGTTCGCCAGGCTGCGTTCGTTCGCGACCATGCGGATGGACCTGGGGGAGCAGCCCGTCCCGCGTCCGCTGCCCGGGGAGCTGCGCCTGGCGGGCTACGCGCCGGAACACGACGAGGCGATCAGGGATGCGCTGAACGACACCTTCGCCGGGCACTGGGGCATGACGGCGTACTCGCCGGAGCTGTTCCGGCACCGCGTGACGGGCAGTCCGGCGTTCCGGCCGGAGACGTCGTTCCTGCTTCTGGGTGAACATGGCGAGGTCGCGGCGTTCGTGTTGTCGGCGTTCTACGAGTCCGACGCCGCGGCGACGGGTGTCCGCGAGCTGCTGGTGTCGTACGTCGGGACGCGCGGCGAGCTGCGTGGACGCGGCATCGCGACGGCTCTGCTGACG
Source organism: Amycolatopsis dongchuanensis (assembly GCF_039542405.1). Lineage (NCBI taxonomy): Bacteria > Bacillati > Actinomycetota > Actinomycetes > Pseudonocardiales > Pseudonocardiaceae > Amycolatopsis > Amycolatopsis dongchuanensis. The sequence continues at coordinate 17,477 of NZ_BAABIB010000125.1, read as the reverse complement.
CACACGGTCACCGTCGCCCGGGAGCAGGGTTACGAGCGCGCGACGCTGGGGGTCGACGAGAGCAACGCCCACAACGCCTTGGGCGTCTACCAGCGTGTCGGTTTCGAGGTGACCGACCGTGCCTACGCGTACGTCCGTCCAGTGCCGTGACGGCCGTCGCCCGGGTCGATAATGTCTCGCCGGAGAGCCGGGAGGGGTGGCGACGACGTGACAACGGGAGAGGAACAACGCGTAGGTGGGCCGTATTCGCCGAACGCCCACTGCTTTACTTCACCTATGGAACCCAGTGGGTCACTGACGCTCCGGTATGCCGTCGCGACCGATGTCGGCCAGCGGCGGGATGCGAACGAGGACTCGGTCTTCACCAGCTCGCGGCTGCTCGCGGTCGCCGACGGGATGGGCGGGCACGTCGCCGGTGAGGTCGCCAGCTCGGCGGCGATCGCGGCGGTCACCGACCTGGACGGGCGGCTCGCCGAGGAGGACGCGGACCCGGCCGAGGCACTCGAGGAGACGGTGACCGACGCTGTGCGGCGGCTGACGGCGCTGGCGGAGGAGGACCCGGCGCTGCAGGGCATGGGCACCACGTTGACCGCCCTGCTGTGGCGCGGCAAGGAGTTCGTGGTCGCGCACGTCGGTGATTCGCGGGCCTACCGGCTGCGGAGCGGTGAACTGGAGCAGATCACCCGCGACCACACGGTGGTGCAGGAGCTGGTCGACCAGGGCCGGATCACGCCGGAGGCGGCCATGACCCACCCGAGCCGTTCGGTGCTGACGCGGGCGCTGCAGAGCGGCGGCCAGGCGGACCCGGACGTGTTCGTGGTCGAGGCCCAGCCCGGCGACCGGTATCTCATCTGTTCGGACGGGCTGTCCGACGTCGTCCCGCCGGAGCTGATCGCGGAAACGCTGACCACGGTCACCGACCCGGACGCCACGGTGCAGAAGCTCGTCGAGCTGGCCAACGCCGGCGGCGGTCCGGACAACATCACCTGCGTCGTCGCCGACGTCAGCTGACCTGTCCGTAGCTAGACTCGGCGGGTGTGGGGGCAGCCTCAACCTGCCCCCACACCCTCGGGCACCGATCAGGCGGCGGCGAACCTCATCCTGCGCCGCAGGACGTCGATCTCGGCCACCCGGACCCGCACGGTCGAACCGGGTGCCGGCTCCGCGGGCCACTCGTCGGACGGCAGCAGGCCGTGCACGCCTGGTGCGACCTCGAGGAGCGCGCCGAAAGGCAGCACCTTGGTCACGGTCGCTTCGACGGCTCCGCCTTCACTGCTGTTCGCGACGAACTCGTGCCACGTCGTGGACTGGGACATCTTTCACCTCCTTCCGCTGTCCCGAAGAAACATCGAGGAACGCGAAGGAGGGCGGCGGGCCCCTGGCCCGCCGGAGGATCACGGAGCGGCCGGGAAACCTGTCCGCTCGCGGCTTGTCGCCGACCCGGCAGTCACGCGCCCAAGATAGCAGCGCGCCACTGCGGCGTCAACGAGTCGCGCGGGCTTCTCCGGTTGTAGGGTGCCGAGCGTGATCGACGCCGAGCCCGAAGAAGTCTGCCCCCGCCCGCAACTGGTCCGGCAGGACTGGATCACCCTCTGCGGCCCGTGGGGTTTCGCGTTCGATGACGGTGACCGTGGCCTCGCCGAAGGCTGGCAGCACGGCGCGGACGCGTTCGACCGCACGATCGTCGTGCCGTACCCGCCGGAGTCGGAGCTGTCCGGGGTGCACGAGCCCGAACCGCACGCCGTGGTCTGGTACCGGCGCGAGTTCGAGGCTCCTCGGCCGGCGCCCGGGCAGCGGTTGCTGCTGCACTTCGGTGCTGTCGACTACCGCGCGTCCGTGTGGGTCAACGGCGCGCTGGTCGGTACGCACGAGGGTGGACAGACCCCGTTTTCCTTTGACATCACGGGAGTTCTCGGCGCTGGAGCACAGTCCATTGTGGTCCGCGCGGAGGACCGGCCCGCGGATGTGGCGCAGCCGCGCGGAAAGCAGGACTGGCGCGCCGAGCCGCACGACATCTGGTACCACCGCACGACCGGCATCTGGCAGCCCGTGTGGGCGGAGGTGGTGCCGGAAGTGCACCTGCGTGAGCTGCACTGGACGCCGGACCTCCTGCGGGCCTCGGTCACGTGTGAAGGCGAACTTTCCGGCCCGGCGGCCACTGTGCGGGTCGTCCTCAGGCACGACGACGAGGTGCTGGCGGACCAGTCCGTCCGGGTCGAGGACAGCGCTTTCCGGTTCGACATCGCGATTCCCGCGCTGCGTCACGGGCAGGACCGCAACCGTCTGCTGTGGTCGCCCGAGCACCCGGCGCTCGTCGACGCGACCGTGACGGTGGAGTCCGGGGACGGGCAGGTGGACGAGGTCGCGAGCTACCTCGGCCTGCGCGACGTGGGTACCGCCGATGGCCGGTTTCTGCTCAACCACCTGCCGTACTACCCGCGCATGGTGCTCGAACAGGGGTACTGGCCGCAGTCCCATCTGACCGCTCCGGACGCGAAGGCGCTCCGCAGGGAAGTCGAGTTGGTGAAGGAACTCGGCTTCAACGGCGTGCGGGTGCACCAGAAGGTCGAGGACCCGCGGTTCCTCTACTGGTGCGATCGGCTGGGATTGCTCGTCTGGGGTGAAACGGCGAACGCGTACGAGTTCGGGCCCACCGCCGTCGAGCGGCTGACGCGGGAATGGCTGGAGATCCTGAGGAGGGACCGCAGCCACCCGTGCATCGTGACGTGGGTGCCGATCAACGAGAGCTGGGGAGTGCCGGACATCGCGTCGTCGCCGTCCCAGGAGCATTTCGCGCGTTCGCTGTACCACCTGACGAAGGCCGTCGATCCGAGCCGCCCCGTCATCGGCAACGACGGCTGGGAATGCCCGGAGGCCGATGTGTACGGGGTGCACGACTACGTGCCCACGGGTTCCTCCCTGCGTAGTCGTTACGGAGACAAGGCGACAGTGTCGGAGAGCCTTCGGGCCGGACGCCCCGGCGCACGCAGGCTCGTCCTCGGCGAGCCCGATCCGGACCGTCCCGTCATGCTGACCGAGTTCGGTGGCCTGACCTACGCTGAAGGTGAGAACTGGTTCGGCTATTCAACGGTCGCCGACGGCGAAGACCTCGTCCACAAGCTCGACGATCTGGTGAGCGCTGTGCTCGATTCCCCCGCGCTGGCGGGTTTTTGCTACACGCAGCTTACCGACACGGAGCAGGAACGCAACGGCCTGCTCACCGCGGACCGAACGCCAAAGGCCGACCCGGCCCGGATCCGGGCGGTGCTGAGGAAACCGACAAAGGCATTGGCGGATGACGAACTCCGGCACCTCCGGGAGAATCCGGCGGGGTAGTGGGGTTGGGGGGTTGCGGGGTAGCGGGGTTGGGGTTTGCCGCCTGTGCGGGCCTTCGCGCGGCTCGCTGCGGGCGGCCGCAGACCTCAGCGTGGGTCGCGCCGAGCGGACGCTGATCTCCGCCTGGACCCGTGCGGGCGGCCGCTGATTTCCGTGCGGGCGCTGCAGTGGCCACTGGCTTCCGCGTGGGGCGCTGCAGTGGCCACTGGCTTCCGCGCGGGGCGCTGCGATGGCCGCTGGCTTCCGCGCGGGTCGCGATGAGCCCCCACCGACCTCGCACGGGTCGCGATGAGCCACCGCCGACCTGCGCGCGGCTCGCGCCACGCCTCCGCCGACCGGCCACCGCTGACCTTCGGGCGAGCCGCGCTGAGCCGCGGCTGCCATCTCGGCGCATACGAGCCCTCGCTGGCGGGATCCTGCGGATCGCCGCCACGTCAGATGGTTCGTCCCGTACCGCGCGCTTCTGCCGATGAATACGAAGTAGTGATGCCCCTCAGGACCAAGCCGATGCCGGTGAGGAACTGCCGACGGTCGTCGTGGTTGCGCATCTGCTCGGCGATGGCCGTGACGAACGGGTAGTCATCGGGATCGAGGTCCTGCCATGCCTTGGACGCGGCAGCGAGGAACTCGGCACGATCGACTTCGTTTCGCGGCGTCTCGCCGTCGTGCGGGGTCTGGGCGTTCTGGGTCGTGGCACCGAGGATGTAGTGGACCAGCGCCGACGTCGCGGCGAACCAGTCGGGTTGCGGCACGCCGAGCGAACGCACTGGCCGGCCGATGCTCTCGAAAACCCTTACCGTGACCGGCCCCCAAGGGCTGCGCGTGAGCTGCACGGCGAGCTGGGCGGCGAGCCAGGGGTGCTTGGTGACCGCGTCGAACAGGCCGAGAGCAACCGCGCGAATCTCCTCTTCTGGCGTGCGCGTAGCCCCGGAGCCATCGGCGGGCAGCGCGGCCAAGGCGTCGGCGATGACGCGGTCGATCGCGACCTGGAGCAGCTCGTTCATGTTGCCGACGTGGTGGTAGATCGCGCCGGAACCGGTGGCGAGGCGCTCGCTCAGCGCCCGGACCGTCAGCGCGCCCTCCCCGGCCGCGTCCAGCAGCTCGATGGCCGCGGCGACGATGCGCTCGCGGGACAGTACCTGCCTGCGCCGCTGGGACTGACGTAGCTGTGTGGCCATGCCTGCATCCTGCCAGAATTGGAACGATGCTCCAAGTTGGAGTACTGTTCCAACTTGGAGCGATGCACCAAACCTCCTCACGATCTCGCGACCGAGGTCTTGATTTGAAGCGCCCTGGCACTAACGGGGCCCCTGCCTGAAAGGCGGTTGGAAGATGTTCGACGTCGTCATCGTGGGGGCGGGTCCCGTGGGCCTGTTCCTGGCCGGCGAACTCGCGCTGGCGGATTGCTCGGTGCTGGTGGTGGAGCGGGATCAAGAGGCGACTTCGCCGTTCAAGGCGCTGCCGTTGGGTTTGCGGGGTCTGAACGCCGGGTCCGTCGAGGCGTTCTACCGCCGGGGAATGCTGGACGCGTTGCTGAAGGCATCCGGCGCCGACAAGGAGCAGGTCGGCACTTCGTCCGACGCGGACGAGCCACCCGCTCCGCGGGACGTGAGCCACTTCGCCGGAATGCGCCTCAACCCCGCCAACATCGCCCCCTCCGCTGTCGAGTACCGGCTGCCCGGGCCCGCGATGGAAGGCATCATGACCAGCCTCGACGCGGTGAGCACGGTGCTGGAGGAGCGCGCGGCCAACCTCGGCGCGCAGATCCTGCGAGGTGCTCCCGTCGAAGCCATGACCCAGGACGACGACACGGTCACCGTTCAGGCCGGCGGGCGTGACTACGAAGCGCGCTGGCTCGTGGGATGTGACGGCGGACGCAGCTCCGTGCGCCGGCTCGCCGGCTTCGACTTCGTCGGCACCGAGCCGCTGTTCACGGGCTACACCGCGCGCGTCACCTTCGATGATCCGCAGCAGTTGAAGCTGGGCTTCAACCTGACGCCCACAGGCATGTACCTGCGGACGCCCTTCGAAGGCCACGTGGGCATGATGGACTTCGACGGGGGCGCCTTCGACCGCTCGCAGCCGCTGACGCGTGAACACCTCCAAACTGTTCTTCGCCGGGTTTCCGGTACCGATGTGACGATCAGCGAGCTCCACCTCGCCTCCAGCTTCACCGATCGCGCGATGCAGACCACGAGCTACCGCAACGGCCGCGTCCTGCTCGCTGGCGATGCGGCCCACATCCACTCGCCGCTCGGTGGCCAGGGGCTCAACCTCGGCATCGGTGACGCCATGAACCTCGGCTGGAAGCTCGCTGCGACTGTGCACGCGACCGCGCCCGAGGGCTTGCTCGACACCTACACGGCCGAGCGGCACCCCGTCGGCGCGGCGGTCCTGGACTGGTCACGCGCCCAGGTGGCCACGATGAACCCGGGCCCCAACGCGCCGGCCTTGCGGCGATTGATCCACGACGTCCTCGGCACCCGCGACGGCACAACGCACGTCTTCCGCAACACCTCCGGACTTTCCCATCGCTACGACCTGGGCAGTGACGACCCGCTGGTGGGGCGTACCGCACCGGATTTCCGGTTCCGCGACGACACCCGCCTCGGCGACCTGCTGCGGGACGGACAGGGCGTCGTGCTCGACTTCACCAACGACCACCGCCTCCGCGACACGACCACGGCTTGGAAGGGCTTGCGCTACGCGGCAGGACCGGTGAGCAACGACCTCAGGTTCGGCGCCCTGCTGATCCGGCCCGACGGTGTTGTCGCCTGGACCGGTGACCACACCCCCGACCCCGAAGCCCTCACGCGTGCGGCGCACCGCTGGTTCGGCGAACCTGCCTCCTGACAGGACCTCCTCGACTCACCACCTCCTGCCTACTTGACCGAACGTTGTTGCCTGCACAGAAAAGGAATCCCTGTCATGTCGAGAGAACGTCCCACTCAGGCCGAGCTGAACAAGGACGTGGTCCGCCGCTTTTACGAGGCCGTCCTCCGCGCGTCCGGTGGCCCGGACTTCGCCACCATCAAGGAGCTGAGCGACGAGCACGAAGTCGAACTCAACTGGGGTCACCCCGACAGCGGTGTCCACAAGGGAGCAGCCATCGGACCGGCCCGCGAGCGGATGCACGAGCTGACCGGACTGGACGTCGGAGCGATCAGCATCGACGAGCTGATCGCCGAAGGTCCGACCCGTGTCGTGGTGGTGGCCACCAACAGTGGCACCGACGTCCACGGAACCCCCTGGACGATGACCGTCCTCGAACTGGTCGACGTCGTCGACGGCAAGATCACCAAGAAGCGTTCGTTCTACCAGGACACCGCCCTTCTGCGGGACATCGCACTTGAACGGGAGGCCGTGCTCGCCCAGCAGCGCGGACGAGTGCCGTTGACAAAGTGATCACAGGGTCTCCAAGAGGAGGCACCCCTAGACGCCTACAACACCCGTGAAGCTCTCCTTTCTGCCGCAGTGGGGGAAGGTCTCCTCCGGCGGCACCCCCTGAAAAAGCCGCCGGAGGAGACCCGCGGGTGCACCGGTATCGGGGCGGAAGGGTGCACCCGCGGGGTGGGGCCGCCCGCAGGCAAGGCCCCGGACGGCGCGGCCACGGACTCGACGTCCCCAGGAGCGCGGCCGGCCGCCACATCGATGGGCTAAACCATGTCCCAGATCTGTATCGCCCGGACCACGAACGGCGCTCGAGGCACGAAGGTGCCCTTGCCCGGATAGGTGGTGAAATCGCCTTCCGTGCTGCACTTCGCGTCCTGGTAGACCGTCACGTCACGGTCCAGCTGGTTGATGAACGAGCGCGCCTCGATCCCGCCTGGCAGGAGCAGGCATTCCCCGGGATTCGCCGTGCGCAGGTCGAGCCGCTGCCCGGCGTCGGTGTACGACTCGCCCGTCCAGGCGCAGAATTCTCCTGCCTCGCAAGCGTTTCCTGGCTTGCCGGGATCCGCCTGCGCGGCTCCGGCTCCGCAGAGCAGGCTGAGCGCGGCGAACACCAGAGCGCCCGACAGATGTGCACGCAGTTTCATGTTTCAGACTCCCCCTGGAAATGGTGTGCGGCTTCGTGCCGCTGATGCACTTCAGAATGGCGCATCACGAGGGGATTGTCAGCAGGCAATTCCACTTCTGTGGATAAGTAGAATTCGCTCGCTCGATCGGGTCATGGTTGTCCACAGTTCGCCGAAATCCGTGGCACGCGTGCCGTCGCTCTGCTATCGCACGCGTGCGGTCGAACCGCGGACGACGAGCTTGACGTCCAAAGTGGTCGGTTTCGGTGGCCGGTTCCCCGCGAGCAGGTGCAGGGCGAGTTCTCCGGCAAGTCTTCCCTTGCCGACCAGATCCTGGTGTACCGTGGTCAGCGACGGCTCCGCCCACTGCGCGGCGGGTGTGTCGTCAAAGCCCACAATGGACAGATCGGCCGGCACCGAAAGCCCCCGCTCCCGAGCCGCCGTCATCGCCGCCATCGCCAGTTCGTCCGACATGCACAGCAGCGCCGTCGGCGGCTCGGCGAGGCCCAGCAAACCGAGTGCACCCGCTTTCGCGTCCTGCCGCGAAAGACCGGACGCCTCCCAGATCGGCACCGAGTCCGGAGAAATCCCGGCTTCGGCCAAGGTGTCGAGATAACCGCCCAGCCGCTCCCGGTTGTCGCGGAACCGCGAACGCGCCGCTTCCGAGGCGCTCAGCGGACCGCCTCTCGGGGCGGAAAGACATTGCGCCGAAAGGATTCCGAACCGACGATGCCCTAGTTCCAACAGGTGGCGGGCGGCCGCGGCCGCTCCACCCCGGTCGTCCGTGCTCACGCGGGCGGCGCCGGGGACGAAAGGCTGGTCGATCACGACCAGTGGCAGACCGCGCTGCTTCACCGCGCGGAGTGCGGGCGCGCCGTCGGCGAGGGAGTAGGCGACAGCCAGGTCCGCCTGCGCGGCGAGCACGCGGTCCGCCCGTGGCCCGCCGTCGTCGCCACCGGGCAGCAGGAGCAGTGCGTGCCCCTCGGGGTCAACGGTCGCGGCGAGCGCGTCCAGCGTGATCGACAGCGCCGGATCGGAGAAGGCCGCGGAAAGTCCGGCGTCCAGCATGAAGGCGATGGCGCCCGTGCGGTTGGTCGCCAGGCTGCGCGCGATCGGGTTCGGTCCGGCGTAGCCGAGGCGCTTCGCGGCACGCAGCACTTCCTCGCGCAAGTGCGCGGAAAGCTGGTCCGGGCGGTTGTAGGCGTTGGACACGGTCGCCCGGGAGACACCGACGGCGTCCGCGACGTCGTCCAGCGTGGGGCGTCGCCGGCCTGTCATCGGGACAGTATAAAGCGCTGGACTTTCTGAAGCGCTTAAGTCACTGTGGGGTAAGGAGGTGTCACATGGTGGGCGACCGGGTCGCGGTCTTCGTCGTGTTCGGGCTCAACGGGGCGGTCTACGGTTCCTGGGCGCCCAGGGTGCCCGCGCTGGCCGAACGGCTGCACGCCGCGCCGGGCTCGCTCGGGCTGGCGCTGCTCGGGTCGAGCATCGGGATGGTGTTCGCCGCCTCGATGTCGGGCAGGCTCGTCGAACGCTTCGGCGCCAGGGCAGCGATCGTCGCCTCGACACTCCTCTCGTGCGTGGTCCTGCCGTTCGTCGGAGCCGCTGACTCGGTGCTCGCGCTCGGCTTCGTCATGTTCGGTGTCGGCGTCTCCGTCGGCGCGCTCGACGTGTCGATGAACATCGGCGCGGTCGGCGTCGAGCGCCGGGTGGGGCGCGCGATCATGCCGGTCTTCCACGCGGGCTTCAGCTTCGGCGGTCTCCTCGCTTCGGCGGCGGCCGGCCTCGCGGCGGCGCACCACTGGTCCCCGCTGCGCCATTTCCTGGTGGCCGCCGTCGTCGTGCTGGTCGCGCTCCTGCTCGTCCTGCGAGGGCTGCCGAAGGCCGCGCCGCGGACAGAGCACCCCCACGCCGCCACCCGTGTCGCCCCCATCCGGCGCCCGGTGCTGTGGCTGCTCGCGGCGATAGCCCTGTGCTCGGCGCTCGCGGAAGGCGCGAGTTCGGACTGGTCGGCGTTGCTGCTGGTCACAGTGCAGCACCTCGACCAGGCGGCCGCCGCGCTCGCGTTCGCCGGGTTCTCCCTCACCATGGCCCTCACCAGGCTCGGCGGTGCGTGGGTGCAGAACAGGTTCGGGCCGACCCGCACGCTCGCCGTCGGCGCGCTCCTCGCCGGCTGCGGGCTCGTCGTCGCCGCCGTCGTGCCGGTGGCCTGGCTCGCGTTCGCCGGCTTCGGGCTCGCGGGCGCCGGGCTGGCCGCTTCCTTCCCGATCGCGCTCAGCCTCGCCGGTGCCGCCGGCAAGCGGGACGACGACAGCGGCGGCGAACGCGAGATCGCCTTCGTCACCACGATCGCCTACAGCGGCTTCCTCGCCGGGCCGCCGGTTGTCGGAGGGCTCGCGCAGGTGACCTCGCTGTCCGTTTCGTTCGTCGTGGTCGGACTGCTCGCCGCGCTCATCGCTCCCGCCGCCGTCGGCGCAGGTCGCGCACGTCACCGTGAACTCACCGCGGCGGGCGTCACGTCCTGAGCCGGGCCTACCCTCGTAGCGTGGAGTCTGAAGCCCCCTCCCGTCGCAAGGTGAGCGTGGTGCCGCTGCTCGCGGTGAGCGTGATCCTCGCGGCGGTCCTCGCGGTCGCACTCATCGCGGTCACCGGCGGTGCCACCTACGTCATCGCGGGCCTGCCCGATCCGGGGGTCGTGACGCACTACGGCATCGCGGTCGTGCGGGTGATCGCCGACGCCGCGTCCGTGGTGTGCGTCGGCTCGCTGCTGCTGGCCGCGTTCCTCGTGCCTCCCCAGCCATCGGGCACGGTCGCCCGTGACGGCTACGCGGGGTTGAGGACGGCGGAGGTCTCGGCCTGGGTGTGGTTCGCGTCTGCGATGGCGTCCGTCTTCTTCACCGCGGCGGACGGCGCGGGCAAGCCCGTGACGGAGATCTTCTCGCCCGTGGTGCTCGTCGACCTCATCGACGCGATCGAGCAGCCCAAGGCGTGGTTGTTCACCGCGGCGATCGCGCTCGTGCTCGCGGTGGGCTGCCGCATCGTGCTGTCGTGGGGCTGGACCGCGGTGCTGTTCTTCGTCTCCGTCGCCGGACTCGTGCCGGTCGCGCTGACAGGTCACTCCGCCAGCGGTGGTTCGCACGACATGGCGACCAACAGCCTCCTCTACCACCTCATCGCCGCGTCGCTGTGGGTCGGCGGGTTGTTCGCGGTGCTCGCCCTCGGCTGGCGCCGCGGCGAGCACCTCAAGCTCGCCGCGACGCGGTTCTCGAAGCTGGCGCTGGTCTGCTGGATCGTGATGGCGCTTTCCGGCGTGATCAACGCGCTGGTCCGGATCTCGTTCGCCGACCTGTTCACCAGCGACTACGGCCTGCTGGTGCTGGCGAAGATCGTGGCGCTGCTCGTGCTCGGCGTGTTCGGCCAGCAGCAGCGCAGCCGCGGGGTCAAGGCGCTGGTGGACGGCCAGGGTGGCGCGCAGCTGCTGCGGCTGGCCGCCGTGGAGCTGCTGATCATGTTCGTCACGATCGGCATCGCGACCGCCCTCGCCCGCACGCCACCACCCGCGGACGCCGTGACGCAGCCTTCGACAACGGAAGTGCTCATCGGTTACGACCTGCCGGGCGCTCCGACGGTGCTGCGCCTGCTGTTCGACTGGCGCTTCGACCTGGTCTACGGCACGGCCGCGCTCGTGCTCGCGGGGCTCTACCTCGCCGGGGTGCGCAGGCTGCGCCGCCGAGGTGACGAGTGGCCGGTCGGTCGCACGGTGGCCTGGGTGGCCGGGTGCGCGGTGCTGCTGCTCGCCACGTCCTCCGGGCTGGGGCGGTACTCGCCGGCGATGTTCAGCACCCACATGGGCGTGCACATGCTGCTGTCCATGGTGGCGCCGGTGCTGTTCGTGCTCGGCGGACCGGTGACGCTCGCGCTGCGCGCACTGCCGGCGGCGGGGAAGGACGCTCCGCCCGGGCCACGGGAGTGGCTGCTGGCGTTCGTCCACTCCCCGGTGGCACGCGTGCTCACTCATCCGGTTGCGGCGCTCCTGCTTTTCGTCGGCTCGTTCTACGTTCTGTATTTCTCCGGTCTGTTCGACAACGCGCTCGACTACCACTGGGCACACCTTCTGATGAATGCCCATTTCCTGCTGTCGGGTTACGTCTTCTACTGGCCGGTGATCGGTGTGGACCCGTCGCCGCGGCGCCTGCCGCACCTCGGGCGGTTGGGCATGATGTTCGCCGCGATGCCGTTCCACGCGTTCTTCGGCGTGATCCTGATGTCCAAGCAGACGGTGATCGGCGAGACGTTCTACCGGCAGCTGAACCTGCCGTGGGTGTCGGACCTGCTCGCGGACCAGCGGCTCGGCGGGGGGATCGCGTGGGCGTCGGGTGAGCTGCCGGTGCTGCTTGTGCTCATCGCGCTGCTGGTCCAGTGGGCGCGGGCGGACGAGCGGGAAGCCAAGCGCAAGGACCGGCGCGCCGACCAAACCGGCGACGCGGATCTCGCGGCGTACAACGCGATGCTGAAGCAGCTCGCGGATCAGGGCGAACCGCGCGGCTGAGCCGCGAGTTGTCCACATACCCCCAGTTGTCCACAGCTTCGTCAACTGGGTCTTTTCACCGCTCGCTCGCCCGGGCAGGCTGGTGTCACGGCAGGAAAACCGGGACACGGCAGGGGGGACGAGATGCAGGAGTGTGTGTGGGGATGTCGTGACGGTCCGGGGGTGGCCCGTCCTCGGGAGTCTCGCTCTGTACTTGAGGTTGAGGGGTGACCGTCCGGCGCTGCAGTGGAGCTGAACGGGCAGCCCGTATCGGACCTGGGCGGCGGCGAGTGGAGCGATGCGGGCACGGCGGCGGGATCGCTTCCGCGTGCTGGAGCGGTGGTGGTCAGCGCACCGCGACGAGAAGTGTTCGTGCCGTGAACGGGGGGTGACGCTGGGTCGCTGGATGGTGACCGCCGTTCGGCCGGGTAACGCGCGGCTCTACGATCGACGTCATGGCCGAGTTCATCTACACCATGAAAAAGGTGCGCAAGACCGTCGGGGACAAGGTCATCCTCGACGACGTCAGCACCGCGTTCTACCCGGGCGCCAAGATCGGCGTCGTGGGTCCGAACGGTGCCGGCAAGTCCACCGTGCTGAAGATCATGGCCGGACTCGATCAGCCGAGCAACGGGGAGGCCTTCCTCCAGCCCGGCGCCTCGGTCGGCATCCTCCTGCAGGAGCCGCCGCTGAACGAGGACAAGACGGTGCGCGGCAACGTCGAGGAGGGCCTCGGCGACATCAAAGTGAAGCTCGACCGCTTCAACGAGATCGCCGAGCAGATGGCCACCGACTACAGCGACGAGCTGATGGAGGAGATGGGCCGGCTCCAGGAAGAACTCGACCACGCCGACGCCTGGGAACTGGACTCGCAGCTCGAGCAGGCGATGGACGCGCTGCGTTGCCCGCCGCCGGACGAGCCGGTCACGCACCTGTCCGGTGGTGAGCGGCGCCGGGTCGCGCTGTGCAAGCTGTTGCTGTCCAAGCCCGACCTGCTGCTGCTCGACGAGCCCACCAACCACCTGGACGCCGAGAGCGTGCTGTGGCTGGAGCAGTTCCTCTCGACGTACCCGGGAGCGGTACTGGCGGTCACCCACGACCGGTACTTCCTGGACAACGTCGCCGAGTGGATCATGGAACTCGACCGCGGCCGGGTCGTGGGCTATGAGGGCAACTACTCGACCTACCTGGAAAAGAAGCGGGAACGATTGGAGGTGCAGGGCAAGAAGGACGCGAAGCTCGCCAAGCGGCTCAAGACCGAGCTCGAGTGGGTTCGCTCCAACGCGAAGGCGCGTCAGACCAAGTCCCGCGCCCGTCTGGACCGCTACGAGGAGATGGCCGCCGAGGCCGAGCGCACCCGGAAGCTCGACTTCGAAGAGATCCAGATCCCGCCGGGGCCCCGGCTGGGCAGTGTGGTGGTCGAGGTCGAGCACCTGCACAAGGGCTTCGACGACCGGCTGTTGATCGACGACCTGTCGTTCACGTTGCCGCGCAACGGGATCGTCGGTGTCATCGGCCCGAACGGTGTCGGCAAGACGACACTGTTCAAGACCATCGTCGGGCTGGAGAAGCCGGATTCGGGCGAGGTCAGGATCGGCGAGACGGTCAAGCTGTCCTATGTGGACCAGAACAGGGCCGGGATCGACCCGGACCGCACGGTGTGGGAGGTCGTGTCCGACGGGCTCGACTACATCAACGTCGGGCAGACCGAGATGCCGTCGCGGGCGTACGTCTCCGCCTTCGGGTTCAAGGGGCCGGACCAGCAGAAGCCGGCGGGGGTGCTCTCCGGTGGTGAGCGCAACCGGCTGAACCTCGCGCTCACCCTCAAGCAGGGCGGGAACCTGATCCTGCTGGACGAGCCGACGAACGACCTGGACGTCGAGACCCTGGGCTCGCTGGAGAACGCGCTCGAGCAGTTCCCGGGCTGCGCCGTGGTGATCTCGCACGACCGGTGGTTCCTGGACCGCGTGGCCACGCACATCCTGGCCTGGGAGGGCGACGACACGAACCCGGCGAAGTGGTTCTGGTTCGAGGGCAACTTCGAGGGCTACGAGAAGAACAAGATCGACCGCATGGGAGCGGAGGCGGCCCGGCCCCACCGGGTGACTCACCGCAAGTTGACGCGCGACTGACGCGCGCCCGCGAGCACGCTTGAGCCGGAACTGAAGCGGAGTCCCCATTGGTAGCCATCAAGCACATCCGATCCAGCCCGCCCGCGACAGCGGGGTGGACCACGGCCGGTACGGGTGAGCACCCAGCGATCGAGAACCTGCTGCGGCAGGCTGCTGTTCTCGGTCTGCGAGCCCCGGAGCTGACCGTGGTGTTCGGCGAGCGAGCCGCGTCGCTCGCCGAAACCGCTGGATCGGACGAGCTGTGGGTGCGAGCCGAAAGCTCCGTCGTGTCGGCGAGGGTGCGGCTCGGCTGGCGGGCCGGGACCGTCGGACGCGCGGTCGCCGTGCTCCGGGCAGCGGAGGACGCCGGTGAGGCGGCGCTCGCCGCGGGCCTGCGCACGGACTTGGCGCTCTGTGCTCGCAGCGTCGGCGTCCCCCTGACCGGGCTGGCCGCGCTGCGACCCGTGCTGGACATGGCGGAGGTCGGCGGCGTCAGCAAAGCGGCGGCTTTGTGCCAGTTGGTCGGCTGCCTGTCGCAGTTCGGGCGCAAGCCCGAGCTGGACCGGACGCTCGCCGAGGCGGATCGGCTCTGTGGCGCGGACGACGACCTGGACGGCGACGACCGGTTGCTGGCCCGCGCGCTGGTTCGCGTCGCGATGTCGGCGCACCGGCGGCGGCACGCGGACATCATGGGGGCCGCCGACGCGGCGCGCACCGGGCTCGGGTTGCTCGAGCAGCTCGAAGATCCGGGCTGCGACGGCGGTGTCGTGCGGGTGCGGTTGATCCTGCAACTGGTTTGCTCGCTGCTCGACCGTGGTGACACGGAAAACGCCGCCGAGATCGCGGAATCGGTGCTCGTGGAACCCGAGCGGGCGGCCTCTGTCGCGCCGCTGGGCTGGCTCCGGATGGCGGTGGCGACCCGCGTGCTGCTGCCGGCGGGCTCGGTGGAGGCGGCGGCCGTCATGCTGCGCGACGCCGTGCACAGCACCGACCGGCACGGGCTGCCCGCGCTGACCGCACGGCTGTGGGCGGAGCTGGCGCACGTCGAAGAACGGCTGGGCCGTGCGTCCGAGGCGATCGAGTGCCTGCACCACAGCCGGGCGGCCGAACACGTGCACGCGCGTGCCCGGCGGCAGGCGATGGGGATGCTCGCCGGCGAGTTCGGCAACGGCGGGCACGCGACCCTGGACCTCGACGACGTGCTGCGCGTGATCTCCGGAAGCGACGTCGACACGCGCCCCACCGTGGACATGCACGCGGTCGCCGACGCGGAGCACGCCGCGCCGGGGCGGAACGCGGAGAATGCCGGGACGGGGCGGAACGTGGAGCACGGCGGGGCCGGGCGGAACGGGCAGGTCGTGGCTCATCCTGCCGTCGACCAGGGTCGGCGGCAGGGCGGGCATACGCGACCTGAGCCCGATGCCGCCGAGCACACGGTGATCATCCCGCGCATCGTCGCTCCGGTGCACGAAAAGCAGGCGGAGACCCGGCATCTGACTCCGGCCGGCAGTGAAAGCGACACACGTGCGCCCGAAGCGGGCGGGAAGCGGCGTGCCGAGGAGCTCTCGTCGAGCGGCACCGGCAGGCGGGCCGCCACGGGCGCGGTCGGAGAACGACAGCTGGACGCTGAGCCGAAGAGCGGGCGGCGCGCCGCGACGGGAGCTCCGGGAGAGCGGCGCGTGGACGTCGAGTCGACGGGCGGGCGCCGTCGGGCGGCTGAGGGAGCGTCGGCTGAGCGGCTGGCCGGTGTTGATCCTGCTGGCATCGGTGAACCGCGGCCAGTGACCGAGTCCGCGGGTGGCACGCAGGCGCTGCCGAAGCGCCGCCGGGCGGACGAAAGCCGTTCCGAGGACGACAAAGCGCGCCGTGCCGCTCGCCCCGAGATCAGGCTCGCCCCGGTCCCGGCCGACTCGGCGGACGTTCCTGATCTGCCACTCGCGCCGCCACCTGCCGACGAGCCCGCGACGCCACGGGTGTCGCTCGTGCTCGACCGTGAATCGGAAAGCCGTGCGGCACAGGACGTCGCCGACGACCGGCCCACGGCTGCCGCGGACGCCGACTTCCGCGAGGAGCCCGAACCGGCTTCGGCCCAGGTCGTGGACGACGAGCAGCGCAAGGCGACGACCCGGCACGACGCCGAGCACGGTTCGGTCGCCGCCCGGTCGGTACTGGACCGGCTCGGCATCTCCGCGGGGTCCGGAGGCGGCCGTCGACGGGCGGCGAACGAGGACGACGAATCTGCGTCCGCGTCGAAGCTTGCCGAGGCCGCACGGGAAGACGACTCCCAGGAGAGCAAGCTGGACGTCGCGCTCGGCGTGAACGGGCGGAAATCCACGACGGACGGGAACGCTCGCCACGCCGGCGCCCCGGATGTTCAGGAAGAGTCCTCGGGCAGCGCGCGTCACGGTGCAAGCGACCGTCCGCGCCACGGGACGGCCGAGGACTCCGGTCACGGTGCCGCCGAGGACGAGGGACACGAGCGTCCGGACGAGCCGCGTCTTGAGGCTTCTGAAGACTCGACTCGCGGATCTTCCGCCGACGATGCCGGGGCACCGGTTTCGGCGGAGCCGGAGGTCGAGGACCGCTCCGTCGTGGTCAACGACCCGTGGCTGCCGAGGTTGAAGCTGCCGCCGTCGCTGGAACCGTTCGAGGACTTCGGCGACGACATGGCCTCCACCTCGACGCACTTCACGAGCACCCCGGCCTTCGAGGACGACGGGCTCGGGGAGCCTTTCCGCAGCGAGTACAACGGATCACCGCTCCCGGACGACGACCTCCCCGAGGACGCCGGACTCGCCGACCTGCTCGCCCGCGCGCTGGCGGAGCACCAGGCAGGCACCTCGAGCGCGGCGGCCCTAGTGAAGCGGCTGGGGAACCAGGGCTCGGACGAACGTCGCACCGTGAACGGTCACAGTCGCAACGGCGAGTCCCCGAACGGCCGTCACCGCGGCGATCGCTGAGCACATCCGGGGCGGAGCGGCGGCGCTGGCCCGCGGGCCGCTCTGAAGCGGAGATCGTTGCGGGGCTTGTGCATGGGTATCCCGCGCCTGCGAGTGGCCCTGACGGGGGTGCGTGGCGCCCGCCTCACAGACCTGGGGAAGCGCGATGCGGTTCATCGCGGCAGCCTCGCCCGCCGCCCACGCCATGGCGTCGGACTCGCCTGGCGCCCGCCCACGGTCCTGGTGAAGCCCGGTGCCTGCCCACTGCCCCGGGGAAGCGCGCTGCCTGAGCCACGACGCCAGACTCGAACGTCGCCCATCGGGCGCCACAATCGCCCGTTGCCCGCCGCCCACCCCACGACGGGAGTCGCCCGCGCCCCGGCGCGAGGGGACGCAGACCCTCGCCACCCCGGGCTCTGAGCCGGGCACTCCCGCCGCCCCGGCCCTTGAGCCTGGCACCGCCGCCCCCCGCCCCCGCCCCCCGGCACCCGA
This sequence comes from Amycolatopsis dongchuanensis, assembly GCF_039542405.1. NCBI lineage: Bacteria > Bacillati > Actinomycetota > Actinomycetes > Pseudonocardiales > Pseudonocardiaceae > Amycolatopsis > Amycolatopsis dongchuanensis. Next base: position 55 of record NZ_BAABIB010000125.1, on the reverse strand, counting down.
GCCGGGCACTCCCGCCGCCCCCGGGCGCCCGAGCCGGGCACTCCCGCCGCCCCGG
>NZ_BAABIB010000124.1:0-12933 GCF_039542405.1 Amycolatopsis dongchuanensis | reverse complement strand
CGTTGGAGTCCGCGGGCAACGCACCCCCACCAGCGACGATGGCCTGCTGCGGGTCCATCCCGCCGATCACCGCCGCCATGACCGGGTCCTTGACCGCCTCCGCGGTCGCCGTGGCCGGGGCGCCTTCCAGCAGCCGCGCCACCATCGTCGCGAGCATCTCGACGTGCCCGATCTCCTCGGTGGCGGTGTCCATGATGAGGTCCTTGTACTTGCCCTCGATGCGGCAGTTCCACCCCTGGAACAGGTACTGCATCGTCACGGTCATCTCACCGAACGCCCCGCCGATGAGCTCCTGCAGCTTGTGCGCGAACACCGGGTCCGGCCGCTCCGGCTTGGCTTCGAACTGCAACATCTTGGTGTGCCTGAACACTGGATCCTGTCCCTTCGCTCGCCGTGCGCTCTGCGCGTGCCCGGTGGGGCTTCCCCTTGCGGGCCTGGCTATTCCTCGGATTTCTCCTCTTTTCGGGCGCGGTGAGGTCAGCGGCAGAAGTCACTCCACTCCGTTTGAGAAGTCGCCACGAGGGGTAACAGAGCTGCTGTGGGAGAGGGGACAACCGGGGGACACGCTCCGTGTGCGCCGATAAACACAGGGCGAGCCGGAAGAAGATCCGGAAAATTCGCGGATCCGAATAGCGGCCGTGTTTTTCCGCTGGTCGCCCGGGGTGTCCTCTTTCGGGCTATCACGGCTGGTAGGCCGGACCATGCGCATCCACCGCACGGATTTTTCCCGCGTGGTGCGGAATGGCGGCAGGTGAAGGCATCCCACCCCGCTCCCCGGATTCCGGTGCGGGCTCGCCGCTGTTTAGAAGTCGCTGCGCCGGGTAGCAGTCGGAGGAGAAGGAGGTGACCATGCGGATGACCGGAGCCGGTTACACCGTCGTCGTGCCGACTGCGGGCCGGGCGTCGTTGCGGGCCCTCCTGGCCTCTCTCGACTCGGGTACCGGCCCCGCACCCGCCGAGGTGCTCGTGGTCGGCACGCCCACCGAGACCCCCGAGATTTCCCTGCCGGTACGGGTGTTGCCCGGCGGGACGCGCAACGACGGCTGGCGGGCCGCGAACACTGCATGGGTCGTCTTCCTTGACGAGGACGTGCGGCTGCCCGCCGACTGGCGCGAACGCCTCACCGTCGACCTCACCGCGCTGCCGGCGCGGGTGGCCGCCTCGCGGGGACACCTCGTCGTCCCGCCCGCCACCGGCGGCCGCCGCCCCACCGAGGACGAGCGCCGCGACGCCGAACACGCCCACGGCTGGAGCCTGGCCGATTTCGCTTGCCGCCACGAGGTTCTGGCCGCGCTGGGCGGGTTCGACGACCGGCTTTCCGCCCCGGGAGCGGATTTCGTCGAGCGGCTGCGGCGTGCGGGGTTCGACGTCGAGCACGGCGCGCGGCTGGCGCTGCGCCCTTCGCGGCAGCGCGGCTTCTTCGCCAGTGTCCTGGAACAACGCGTCCACGCCGACGCCGCGCTGCTGCGCCGGAAGCACGGCACGCCTGCCGCTCCGCTGGGCAGGCACCTCCTCGCCACGGCCGCTGGATTCGCGACCGCCGGGCTGGCGGTGGCCCGCAAACCGGAGGGAGCGGCGGCCGCGGGCGCGGCCTGGCTGGGACTCACCGTCGACTCCGCGCTGCGCCGCATCCTGCCCGGCCCGCGCTCCCGCGCGGAGGTGGCGCGGATGGCGGTCACCAGTGCGCTGATCCCGCCCGCCGCCGTGTTTTCCCGGCTCTACGGGGAAATCTCCGCACTGCGGGAGAAGCCACGGACACCGCGGGCGATCCTGTTCGACCGCGACGACACGATCATCGTCAACGAGCCCTACCTCAACGACCCGAAGCTCGTGCGGCCGATGCCCGGCGCCGAGCAGGTGCTGCGGCGGCTGCGCGAAGCCGGCGTGCCGGTCGGCATCGTCAGCAACCAGTCCGGGATCGCGCGCGGGCTCATCACGCCCGGCCAGCTCGCCGAGGTCAACGCCAGGGTCGAGGAACTGCTCGGGCCGTTCGGCACGTGGCAGGTGTGCGTGCACGGCGAGGCCGACGGCTGCGCCTGCCGCAAGCCGAAGCCCGGCCTGGTCCGGCAGGCCGCGCGGGCCCTGGGCGTCCGGCCGCGGGACTGCGTGGTGATCGGGGACATCGGTGCCGACGTCGAGGCCGCGCGGGCGGCCGGGGCGACCGGCATCCTCGTGCCGACCTCCCGCACGCGGGAGGAGGAGGTCCGGTCGGCGCCGCACGTGGCGCGGGACCTCGTGGAAGCGGTCGGGCTGGCGATAGGGGAGCGGTCGTGGTGAAGGTTTTGGTGGCACGCCTGGACAACGCGGGTGACGTGCTGATCACGGGGCCTGCCGTGCGGGCCGTCGCGGCGGGGGCGGACTCGGTGACGATGCTCGCCGGACCGCACGGCCGCGCCGCCGCCGAGGTGCTGCCCGGCGTCGACGAGGTCGTCACGTGGTGCGCACCCTGGATCGACCCCGAACCGCCCGCGATCACGCGCGAGCACCTGGACGAGCTGCGCGACCGCGTGCGTGCCGGGAACTTCGACAAGGCGTTGATCTTCACGTCGTTCCACCAGTCCGCGCTGCCGCTCGCGCTGCTGTTGCGCGAGTGCGGGGTGCCGTGGATCGGCGCCATCAGCGAGGACTACCCGGGTGCGCTGCTGGACCTGCGCCACCGCGTGGACGGCGATCCGCCCGAACCCGAGAGAGCGCTTTCTCTGGCGCGAGCGGCCGGTTTCGAGCTGCCGCCCGGCGACGACGGCAGGCTCGCCGTCCGGCGCCCGCTGCCCGACGTCTCCCACCTGGTCGGCGAACCCGGCTACGTGGTGGTGCACCCGGCGGCCTCGGTGCCCGCGCGGCAGTGGCCCGCGGAGCACAACGCCGAAGCCGTGCGGTTGCTGGCGGAAAGCGGTTACCGGGTCGTCGTCACCGGCGGCCGCGGGGAGGCGGCGCTGACCGCCCGGGTCGCCGGGGACACCGCGGTGGACCTCACCGGGGCGACCACCTTCGCCGAACTGGCGGCGGTCCTGGCCGGGGCCAGGGCGCTCGTCGCCCCCAACACCGGACCCGCGCACCTCGCGGCGGCCGTCGGCACCCCCGTGGTGTCGCTGTTCGCCCCCGTGGTGCCAGCGGAGCGGTGGGCGCCGTACGGGGTGCCCGTCGTGCTGCTCGGGGACCAGGACGCGCCGTGCCGGGACACCCGTGCGCGCGTCTGCCCGGTACCCGGGCACCCGTGCCTGGCCGGCGTGATGCCCGAGGACGTCTGCCAGGCCGTCGAGAAACTAGGAGGTGCAGCGTGATCGAAGAGCGGTTCGGAGCGTTGTCCGACGCCATGCTGAGGCTGAGCGCGGACGCGCCGAGGATCGAGGCCTGGGGCCGACATCTCGCCGACGTCTTCGCACGCGGCGGCAGGCTGCTGGCGTGCGGCAACGGCGGCAGCGCGGCGGAGGCCCAGCATCTGACCGGCGAGCTGGTGGGCCGGTTCGTCAACGACCGGCAGCCGTTGTCCGCCATCGCGCTGCACGGCGACACGTCGGCGACGACCGCGATCGTCAACGACTACGGCGAGCACGAGGTGTTCGCCCGGCAGGTGCGGGCGCACGGCCGTCCCCGTGACGTGCTGGTGGCGCTGTCCACCAGCGGCCGCAGCCAGAACGTGATCCTCGCGGTGAAGGCGGCGCACGAGATCGGCATGACGACGTGGGCGCTCACCGGCCCCGCGCCGAACGACCTCGCCTCGCTGTGCGACGACGCGATCACCATCGACGCCGAGCGCACGGGCACTGTGCAGGAGGCGCACCTGGCAGTCGTGCACGGGCTGTGCGCGGCGCTCGACGACGCGCTGGGAGTGCCCTCGTGAGCGGGCCGCTGGTGGTGGTCGGCGACGCGCTGCTCGACATCGACGTCGAGGGCACCTCCGAACGCCTGTGCCCGGAAGCGCCGGTGCCCGTGGTCGACGTCGGGCGCGAGTGGCAGCGTCCCGGCGGTGCCGGGCTCGCGGCGCTGCTCGCCGCCCGCTCAGCAGCCGAGGTCGTGCTCATCACCGCGATCGGCGCCGACGAGAGCGGCGCCCGGCTCGCCTCCCTGCTGGAGGGCGAGGTCGAGCTGTGCACGCAGCCGCTCGACGGCGAAACCCCGTGCAAGACCCGCATCCGCGCGGCCCAGCAGTCGGTCGCCCGGCTCGACCGGGGCGGCGGCCGCGCCTCCCGGCGCGCGCTCGACGACCGCACGGTTTCGGTGCTGCGGGGCGCCGGCGCGGTCCTGGTCGCCGACTACGGCCGTGGTGTGGCGGACCACCCGCAGATCCGGGAGCTGCTGGCCGAGGCGGCCACGCGCGTGCCGGTGGTGTGGGACCCGCACCCGCGCGGCGGCGCACCCGTGCCGGGCGCCCGGCTCGTGACGCCCAACGACAGCGAGGCCGTGAAGTTCTCCGGTGCCGACGCCGACCCGGACGAGCTGGCGAAAGCCTTGCGCGACAAGTGGAACGCGCACGCGGTCGCCGTCACGCTCGGCTCGAAGGGTGCCGTGCTCGCCTCGGGTGACGGTGTGCGCCGCGTGCCGATCCCGAACTCCGCGAAGGTCGCCGCGAGCCTGCGGCCCGACACGTGCGGCGCGGGTGACCGGTTCGCCAGTGCCGCCACCGCCGCCCTGTTCGAGGGCGCGCCGCTGGCCGACGCCGTCGCGACGGCCGTCGAGTCCGCCGCGCGGTTCGTCGCCGCGGGCGCGGCGACCGCCGTGTCCCAGCCCGTCGACGAGACCGAGCCCGAGCCGGTGAGCGACGCGCTGGAGTTCGCCGAGCGCGTCCGGCGCCGGGGCGGGCGGCTGGTGGCCACGGGCGGCTGCTTCGACCTGCTGCACCCCGGGCACGTGTCGTTGCTGCGGCACGCCCGTTCGCTGGGTGACGCGCTCATCGTGTGCGTGAACTCCGACGCCTCCGTGCGCCGGCTCAAGGGCCCGACGCGGCCCGTCGTGCCCGCGGCCGACCGGGTGCGGGTGCTCGCCGCGCTGGAGTCCGTCGACGCGGTCGCGGTGTTCGAAGAGTCCTCACCCGCCGCGCTGCTGGAGAAGATCCGGCCGGACGTGTGGGTGAAGGGCGGCGACTACGCGGGCACCGAGCTGCCCGAGGCCGAGGTCGTGCGTGCGCACGGCGGCGAGATCGTGCTGGTTCCGTTCGTCGACGGCTATTCGACGACCCGACTTCTGGAGGGAGTCTCCCATGGGTAACCCCGGCAAGGTGCTGATCACCGGTGGCGCGTCCGGACTGGGCGCCGCGACCGTCGAGGCGGTCGCGCAGGCGGGCGGGCAGCCGCTCGTGCTCGACCTGAAGCCGCCTGCCGCCGACGTGCCGTACGTGCCGGTGGACCTGACCGACACCGCCGCCACCGAGCGTGCCGTGCACGAGATCGCCGAAACGGCGGGCGGGCTGGACGCGGTGTTCACCGCGGCCGGGATCGACACGCCCGGCAAGCTCGACTCGGTGTCCACTTCGGACTGGGAACGCGTCGTGCAGCTCAACCTGTTCGGCACGGCCGCGGTCGTGCGTGCCGCGCTGCCGCACCTGAAGCGCTCGCACGGCAAGGTGATCACCGTCGCCTCGACCCTGGGCATCAAGGCCGTCAGCGACGCGACCGCGTACTGCGCTTCGAAGTGGGGGGTCGTCGGCTTCACGCGGGCGCTCGCCGCGGAGACCGCGGGCGAGGTCGGCGTGACCCTGCTGATCCCCGGCGGGATGCACACGGCGTTCTTCGACAACCGCGACGAGCAGTACAAACCGCCGGCGGACGCGAAGCTCAACCACCCGGAGAACGTGGCGAAGGCCGTGCTGTTCGCGTTGTCCCAGCCCGCCGGGTGCGAGGTCAGGGAACTGGTCGTCGCCGCGTCCGAAGAGGGCTCCTGGCCGTGACGGACGTGCTGGTGCTGCGGGCACTGGGCATGGGTGACCTGCTCGTGTCCGTGCCCGCGCTGCGCGGGCTGCGCCGGGCCTTCCCGCGGGCGCGCCTCACCCTCGCCGCGCCCGCGGGCCTGCGCCCGCTCGCCGCGCTCACCGGCGCCGTGGACGACGTGCTGCCCACGACCGGGCTCGGCGACCTGCGCTGGCCGGGACCGCCGCCGGAGGTGGCCGTCAACCTGCACGGCAGTGGCCCGCAGAGCATCGACGACCTCCTCGCGACGCGTCCGGCGCGGCTGCTGACGCACGCGCATCCCGTGCACCCCACGCTCGCCGGGCCCGCCTGGCGGCGGGACGTGCACGAGGTGCAACGGTGGTGCGAACTGCTGGGCTACCACGGCATCCGCGCCGACCGGTACGACCTGGCGATCGCGAAATCGGACGTCGTGAGCCCGGCTCCCGGCGCGGTCGTCGTGCACCCCGGCGCGGCCTACGGCTCGCGGCGCTGGCCCGCGGACCGCTTCGCGGCGGTCGCCCGCGCGCTCGCGGCGGAGGGACGGCAGGTCGTCGTGACCGGCAGCGCCGGTGAGGCGGAGCTGGCGCGTGCGGTGGCGACGGGCGCCGGGCTGGGGGAGGAGGCGGTGCTCGCCGGGCGGACGAGCGTGCCGGAGTTCGCGGCGCTCGTCGCCGGAGCCTCGCTCGTCATCTGCGGCGACACCGGGGCCGGGCACCTCGCCACGGCCTACGGCACGCCTTCGGTCCTGCTGTTCGGGCCGGTCACCCCTGCCCAGTGGGGGCCGCCGCCCGGCACCGGGGACCGGCACGCCGTGCTGTGGCGGGGCAGCTTCGCCGACCCGTTCGCGGACGAACCGGACCCCGGGCTGCTGCGGATCACGCCCTCGGACGTGCTCGCGGCGTGTCCGGACCGGACGGTCAGTGCGTGGCGGCCGCGGGCCGCGGCAGCGTCAGCCAGCTGATCGCGGCGGGCACGTCGGGGCGGAGGGGCAGCAGGCCGGCCAGCCCGGTGAGCTCGATCGGACGGGTCACGGCGCGGTGGCTGCCGACCACCGCCCAGCGCTGGCCCCGCCGCGTGGCGGCGGCGTCGGTGTCGAGCAGGACCTGCAGCCCGGACGAGCCGAGGAAGGTGACGTCCTCGAGGTCGAGGACGAAGTCCGAGGTGCCGAGCCCGGTGTCGAGGTAGTCGCGCAGGACGGGGGCGCCCAGTGCGTCCAGCTCACCGGCCGTGCGGGCCAGCAGGATGCCATCCTGGCGGAGTTCCGCCTCGATCCGGACGTCGTTCAGTGTGTGCACGGCGTCTCCCGATCTTGTCGAGGGGTGGGGAAGAGGCTGCGTCTTCAACCGCTCACCCTCGACCGTACGGACTCCGATGGCGGGCCCGCAAGGCGCTGAGTCGGGTAAAGCCCCTGCTACACGCGGTAATTCGTGAAAGATCTTACGCGACGAGCGTCGCCCAGACGGTCTTCCCGCCGCGCTCCGAGGGCGTGCAGCCCCAGTCCTTGGCCGCCTGCTCGACCATCCTCAGCCCGAAGCCGCCCTGCGCCCCGCCGGCCCGCACGAAGGCCCGCTCGGGGCTGTCGTCGGTGACCGCCACGGTCAGCTCCCCGCGGTCGAGCTCCAGTGTCAGCAGCGGGGTGGACCCGGTGTGCCGGAGGGTGTTCTCCACCAGCTCGCTCGCGACGGTCTCCGCGTCCGGGGTGACCGAGGTGATGCGCCAGTCGAGGCACACCCCGTCGACGAACCGGCGGGCTCTGCGTGGTGCCTCCGGGCTTCTTCCGAGCGTGATCTCCGCACGGCTTCGCATCGGACTTCTCACCCCATACTCCTCGTCACGGACGGGGTTTACCCTCGCCGCCGGAGCCGGAAACCCGGGCCCCCCGAGTCCAAAGTGGACCGAGTTTTCCCGTGGTCAGGGCCGGGTAGCCCAGCGGAATGGACGAGAAGAGCCTGCTCCACACGCTGACGAAGGTGGTGAACACCCTGGCCGCGGCGGACATCGACTTCGCGGTGGCGGGAGGGTGCGCGGTCTACGCCCGCGGCGGCCCCTCCTCGGACCACGACGTCGACGTGTTCGTCCGCGAGGCGGACGTGCGGGCGGCGCAGCGGGCGCTCGTCGACGCGGGCATGCGCCCCGAGGAGCCGCCGGAGGACTGGCTCACCAAGGTCTACGACGGCGACGTGCTGGTCGACCTCATCTTCCGGCCCAACTACCGTCCCCAGCTCGACGACGTGCTGGACAGGGCCGAGCGGATGCGGGTCGGCCCCGCGCTCGCGAAGGTGGTCACCGGCACCGACCTCATGGTGGACAAGCTGCTGGTGCTCGACGCGCACCGCTGCGACTTCACCCCGCTCCTGACGATCGCCCGTGACCTGCGGGAACAGGTCGACTGGGACCGGGTCGCCGTGGAAACCGCCGAGTCGCCGTACGCCCGCTCGTTCCTGACCCTGCTGGAAGCGCTTTCCATAGCCGACACAGCCGACACGGCGGACACAGCCGAGGCCGAGAGGACGGCATCATGACCGAGCCCGAACAGAGCCCGCAGTACCGGGTCGCGCACGTGCGGCGTGCGCTGGCCGAGGACCCGCGCACGGCCGAACTGGGCGTGCGGGTCAACGTGCGCGGGGACCACGTGCACCTCTCCGGCGAGGTCGCCACCGAGCAGCGGCGCGCCGAGCTCGAACAGGTGCTCGCCGAGGTGGTCCCCGACGTGGAGCTGCACAACGACGTGCGGGTGTCCGACACCCGCGAACCGGCACGACGGGAGGAGCTGCGGTGATCCGGATCGCTGCCGTCGGGGACGTGCACCTCGGTGAGGACGCGCGGGGGCAGCTGCGCCCCGCGCTGGACAAGCTGGGCGGGCACGCCGACGTGCTGCTGCTGGCGGGGGACCTGACCCGGCACGGCGCGCTCGACGAGGCGCGCGTGGCCGCCGAGGAGTTCGCCGACCTGCCGGTGCCCGTCGTCGCGGTGCTGGGCAACCACGACCACCACGGCGACGCCGCCGACGACATCGCCAAGCTGCTGGAGGACCACGGCATCCGGGTGCTCGAAGGGGACGCGGTGACGATCGACGTCGGGGACCAGCGGCTCGGCATCGCGGGCGTCAAGGGATTCGGTGGGGGATTCGCCGGGAAATGCGCGAGCAATTTCGGCGAACGCGAGATGAAGGCCTTCGTGGGTCACACGATCGAGCGGTCCGAGCGGTTGCGGGAAGCGCTGCGCGGTCTCGACACGGACGTGAAGATCGCTTTGACGCACTATTCGCCGATCCCCGAAACGCTGCGGGGCGAACCGCCCGAGATCTACCCCTTCCTCGGCTGTTACCAGCTGGGCGAGGTGATCGACGAGTGCGGTGTGGACCTGGCGGTCCACGGGCACGCGCACTTCGGCTGCGAACAGGGCGTGACCCCCGGCGGGGTCCGGGTCCGCAACGTCGCCCAGCCGGTCATCCGCAGCGCGTTCGCCACCTACGGACTGGGGTCTTGATTCACTTTTGAGTCCGGAGGACAGTGGGTAAGCCCGGTCGGCAGCGAGTGCGACGAAGGCGAGGATTTCGGATGACGGAATTGCGGGCCCGGCCCATCGTCCTGGGGAACAGGTACGAGCTGCCGGCGCGGCACCGGCGGGGCCGCATGCTGCTCGACCTCATGCGCACCACCGATCACAAGAAGATCGGGATGATGTACCTGTTCACCTCGCTGGGCTTCTTCGTCGTCGGCGGGTCGCTCGCCCTGCTCATGCGCGGTGAACTGGCCAGGCCGGGGCTGCAGTTCCTGTCCAACGAGCAGTACAACCAGCTGTTCACCATGCACGGCACGATCATGCTGCTGCTGTACGCGACGCCCAACGTGTTCGCGTTCGCCAACCTGATCCTGCCGTTGCAGATCGGTTCTCCCGATGTGGCGTTCCCGCGCCTGAACGCGTTCTCCTACTGGCTGTTCCTGTTCGGCGGGCTGATCGTGTTGTCGTCGTTCGCCACGCCGGGAGGCGCGGCCGATTTCGGTTGGACGGCGTACACCCCGCTTTCGGACTTCACGCATTCGCCGGGTATCGGCGGCAACATGTGGGCGGCGGGCCTCATCGTGTCCGGTCTCGGCACGATCCTCGGCGCGGTCAACATGGTCACGACGATCGTGTGCCTGCGGTGTCCCGGGATGACTATGTGGCGGATGCCCATTTTCACCTGGAACATCCTGTTCACGTCGATCCTGGTGCTCGCGGTGTTCCCGATCCTCACGGCGGCGCTGTTCGCGCTGCTGGCCGACCGGCTGATCGGCGCGCACGCGCTCGACCCGGCGAACGGCGGGGCGATACTGTGGCAGCACCTGTTCTGGTTCTTCGGCCACCCCGAGGTCTACATCATCGCGCTGCCCTATTTCGGGATCGTCACCGAGATCATTCCCGTGTTCAGCAGGAAACCGTTGTTCGGGTACCGGCTGATGGTGTTCGCGACGATCGGCATCACCGCGCTTTCGTTCGCGGTGTGGGCGCACCACATGTTCGCCACCGGCGCGGTGCTGCTGCCGTTCTTCTCGTTCATGACGTTCCTCATCGCGGTGCCGACGGGCATCAAGTTCTTCAACTGGATCGGCACGATGTGGAAGGGCCGGATCTCGTTCGAGAGCCCGATGCTGTGGTCGGTCGGGTTCCTCGTCACGTTCCTGCTGGGCGGGCTGACCGGGATCATCCTCGCGTCGCCGCCGCTGGACTTCCACATCCACGACAGTTACTTCGTGGTGGCGCACTTCCACTACGTGCTGTTCGGCACGATCGTGTTCGCGACGTTCGCCGGGGTGTACTTCTGGTTCCCGAAGATGACCGGCCGGATGCTCAACGAACCGCTGGCGAAACTGCATTTCTGGACCACGTTCATCGGGTTCCACACGACTTTCCTCGTGCAGCACTGGCTCGGTGACGAGGGCATGCCGCGGCGGTACGCGGACTACCTGCCTTCGGACGGTTTCACGGTGCTGAACACCATTTCGACGATCGGCGCGTTCATCCTCGGCGCGTCGATGCTGCCGTTCATCTACAACGTGGTCCGCAGCTACCGTTTCGGTGATCCGGTCGAAGTGGACGATCCCTGGGGCTTCGGCAACTCGCTGGAGTGGGCCACGACGTGCCCGCCGCCGCGGCACAACTTCCTTGAGCTGCCGAGGATCCGCTCCGAGCGGCCTGCTTTCGAGCTGCACTACCCGCACATGATCGACCGCCTGCACGAAGAGGGGCACATCACGCTGACGGGCAAGACGGTGCCGCATTCGGAGGCGCAGGAAACGCCTTCGGAAAAGGCGTCGCAGGCCAGCACCCCTCACGATTAGTGCTCGTCGTCCCCGGGTAGCCGGTCGCCAGAGGCGACTTGGAGGAGACGACGATGAGTGACACAGCCGGTCGCGGGTCGACGGCGGTCGAGGACCGCTCGATCGCGCAGCTGATCCAGGACCTGTCCGAGCAGATGCGCCGTCTCGTGCGGGACGAGCTGCGTCTGGCCACCGAGGAGCTGAAGCAGAAGGGCAGGCATGCCGGCCTCGGCGCCGGGCTCGCCGGTTTCGCGGGAATCACGGCGTTCTTCGGTGCGGCGGTGCTGATCGCGGCGGCCGTGCTCGGGCTCGCGCTCGTCCTGCCCGGCTGGGCGGCCGCGGTGATCATCGGCGGTGCGCTGCTGGTCGTCGCCGGGATCGCCGGGCTCGTCGGTACGAGGCAGCTGAAGGCCGCGGTGCCGCCGATCCCCGAGGAGGCCGCGGCGGGTGTGCAGAAGGACGTCGAGATCGTGAAGCAGAGGGGGCACGGCAATGCCCGAGCCTGACACGTTCCCGCGCAACGCGGAACAGGCGCGCCTGGACGCCGAGCTGACCCGGCAGGAGCTGGGTGAGACCGCCGAGGCGCTGGCCGAAAAGGTCAAGGAGACCGCGCACACCACGCAGCGTGCCGCGCTCACCACCGGTGCGGCGGTCGGCGCGGCGGTGCTGCTGGTGCTGTTGATCAAGAAGCTCGTCACCAGGAGGTGAGCATGGTCCACCACGTCGAGGTCGACCAGGAGCTGTGGGACGAGTTCCACCGCGTCGTCAACATGTCCTCGCGGGAACTGAGCGAGTGGCTGCGGGTGCGGTCCGCCGAGCCGGACGCCGAGGAGCTGCCGGACCAGGCGGGGACGCAGACCGGCAGGCACGTGCTGGACATCCTGCAGAAGCGCCGCGTGGACCTCACGGATGACGACGAGCGCGTGATGCGGAAGGTCGTCGACCGGATCCACGCCGAACGGCGGGACGACCTGGAACCGACCGCGGGACAGGAGAACTGGCGGCACCGCCTGATGTCGCTGGGGCACGACCCGCTGAAGGGAGCGCGCTGATGGAGCGCGGCAGCGACAAGAACAGCCCCCGCGAGGACGACGCGATGAAGGCCGAGCTGCGGGGCATGCTGCAAGGCAACGGCCCCAGCCGCGCCGAAGAATGGCGCGATCCGGAACCCCCTGCGGACGATGATCCGGAGGTGCCGCCTGCTGGGGCGTCTCAGGGGTAGCGCCGGGCGGTGGCCTTCGCCGGGCGATTGTCGCTGGAGTGGGCGGGCAGTCGTCGGGGTGGCGCTGGGCAGGCGGCGGTCGGTGCCGTCCTCCGGCCGCGAGGCAGGGGCCTCGGCGGGAGTTACCGGGAAACCGCTCCAGGGGCAGCGCCTCCGGTACCGGGCGGGCAGGGCGCGATCGCCACATGCGACCGCGGGGCTGGGCTCGGCGGGAGGCAACCGGAAGCAGCTCCCCGTGGCCGCGCCCGCTACCGCCCGGGCCGCGCGCGATCCTGGCCCCCGCCCCGGCGGCAGGCACCCTCGGCCCCGGCGGGAGGAGGCATTCCGGCCCCTGGCGAGAGGCGGCGCAGCCTGGCACCCCGGCACCCCGGCACCCCGGCCCTGGCGCCAGGCCCCAGCGGCAGGTACTCCGGCCCCGGCGCCCGCCGCGGCGGGAGGCGGCCCGGTGGCAGGCACAGCGGGCCCGGCGGCCCCGCCCCGATCGGAGGCGGCCTAGGCGCCAGGCCTCCGCCCCCCGGCCCCC
>NZ_BAABIB010000123.1:0-11526 GCF_039542405.1 Amycolatopsis dongchuanensis | reverse complement strand
CGCCGACTGACTGCAACACCAGCCCCACCAACCACAACACGAGTTACGAGACATCCCTTAGGGCCAGTGCGGCCTTCGCGGCGTGCTCGCTCGCCTCCGGGGGGATGACCAGTAACACCATCCGGTGCCAGGCGTACCCGGACACCAGCACGGTGTGCTCGTCCAGCGAGCGGAACCCTTCGAGACTGACTGCCTGACCGTCGACCAGTACGCGGCGCGGCGCCGCCGTCCAGGCGTTGACGTTGAACGCGACCCGGCTCGGCCGCCCGAGCCGGTGTTTGAGGCCGGCGATCATCGCGGGGAACTCGGCAAGTGAATCCCGCGACCGCGGCCACCAGGCGCCGTCGACCGTCCCCATGGCCGCGGCTTTCGGCTTCAAGATCAACCGCAACGCCTGCCTTGCGGAGCTGGACGGGGTGATCGTGGCAGTTCTGCGATAGTGCGAGCCCAACGTCATGTCGGTGCTCCCGTCTCCGGCCGGGAACCAGCCGGTACAGCTGTTCGCCGGCAGCGACGTGGACGTGACTGTCGACGCGCGGAATGCTCCCGGTACCACCGACACTACGCCGTTCCCGAGATATCAGCGCCGCTCGAGGCCGCGGCAGGAACCCCGCTGCGTAGACGATCATGGACTCCAGCTGTGGCCCGCCGAACGTAGACGTAGCGGGCAGGGATGTTGAGCGCGCGGCAGAACGAGAGCTGCACCTGGAAGACCGTTGCTGTGGCGACCTCGGCTTCGTAAGCGAAGGCGCATCGGACGCGCAATTGCCTTATGCCGCCGGTTGCTTTCAGCCCTCGCTCGTAGCGGACGGTGACTGCGGTCGCGGCGGTGCGCTGCCGACACAGACACAGCCGCGGTTCAACCCGCGAGCCACCGTCGCCGAGCAGTACCTGATTCCGATCGAATCGTGCGCGTCCCACCTATGCGGACACTCCGCACACATGATGCCAGCCGCTGGTGCGGCGACGGTTGCTTTTCCCTCGGTGGTCGGCATGCCGCTGGTTCCCTCTTTTCGTGCATCGGTCAATCGCGGATCGTTTCTCGTGGGGGAGACGAAAGCGGTGTTCGAGTCCATTGCTCCTCCTTGTCCAGTGGAATGACGGGCCTGGTGGCGGCGTGCGGATCTCACCGCGGCGTGGCGCGTAGTGGCGCGCCGACTTCGTGCAGGTGTCGGAGTACCTGGCCGTAGGAGTGGAACAGCCCGCATTGGCTATAGCTGATGCCGCGCGCGGCGCAGAAGTCGCGCACGATTGGCTGCGCCCGGCGCAGGTTGGGCCTCGGCATGCTGGGGAACAGGTGGTGCTCGATCTGGTAGTTCAGCCCGCCCAGTGTGAAATCCACCCACCGACCGCCGTGTACGTTGCGGGAGGTGAGTACCTGCTTACGCAGAAAGTCCCACGTGTGGCCGTCGGACGTGGTGGGCATGCCTTTGTGATTGGGAGCGAACGAGCATCCCATGTAGACACCCCACAAACCCTGGTGCACCAGGATGAACACGATCGCCGTTAACGGCGACAGCACGAGGAACACCGCGGCCAGATAACCGCCGACGTGCGCGGCCAGCAACGCCTTCTCCAGATGGCGCTGCTTCACCTCGCCCCGCCACACGGCCTGGATGCTCGCCCAGTGCAGGTTCAGGCCCTCCAACAACAGCAGCGGAAAGAACAGGAACGCCTGGTACTTCGCCATCCAGCGCAGGAGCCCGCGTTTGGTGCCTCCCTGGTGCTCGGTGAAGGCCAGTACCGGGATGTCGAGGTCGGGGTCATCGTCCTCGTGGTTGGGGTTGGCGTGATGGCGGTTGTGCTTGCCGATCCACCAGCCGTAGCTGAGGCCGACCAGCCCCGCGTGCGCGAACCCCATGGCGTCGTTGGCGCGACGACCGCGGAAGATCTGCTTGTGGCCGGCGTCGTGGCCGAGGAAGGACAACTGCGTGCACACCACCACCAGCAACGCCGCCGTGCCCAGTTGCCACCACGAATCCCCGAGGTAGCCGAACATGACCCAGGTACCAGCGAACGAGGCGACCGTGAGCGCGCTTTTGACCACGTAATAACCATGCCGACGCCGCAGCAGCCCCGCCTGCTTGATGCTGCGGGACAATTCGGCGAAATCACTACCGTGCCGCCGACCGGCGGCAGGTGCGACCGTCATTCGAGACCTCCTATGGTGCCGCTGGTGCGCACCGGGGTCTCGAGCGCGATGTCGCGATAACCGCGATCATGTTCCAGCGTACCCGTGCGCTGACGCACGCAAACGGGCGCGACGCCGATCTGTATCAGGAGCCGGTGGGAGCCAGGCCGTGCTCCGCCGTCACCGGTAGGTGGGGGTATTCCGGTGTGCGGTGTTGGAAGGCCAGGATGGCGCGGTTGCGGATGGTGCCGCCGCGGATTTCGATGGCCCGGTCGATGGTCATGTCGGCGTCCCAGCCGGGCGACCCGGCGAGCACGGGCCGAAGGTGCGGCAGCAGCGCCTCGCTGATCTCCCAGGTCGCGGAGTTCCACAGGTAGGACGGGCTGTGGTCGACGGCGTAGTAGGTGACGTTGTCGCCGACGACGAAGGTCGGCTGGGTGAACGAGGTGGGGCGCGCCCAGCTGAAACCCATGGCCTCGTCGCAGGAGACGTCGACGATGAGGCTACCCGGGGCGAGCGCCGGGAGGTCGTCATCGAGGAGAAAGGTCAGCGGCGCAGTGACGTCCTGTAGCACGCAGTTGACGATGATGTCGTGTTCGGCGAGGAAACCGGCCAGCGGCACCCGTCCGGCGGTGGTGAGCGCGCGGCTTCGGCGGGGATCGGTCCCGTTGTTCACGTCGTGGTCGAAGTGCACCATCCGCGCGGAATGGATCGGCGAGCCGACCGCGGTGACCCCGCGGTGGGTGAGGACATGGACGTCGTGTACGCCGTGCGCGTTCAGCGCGGTAACCGCCCCGCGCGCGGTAGCCCCGAACCCGATCACCACCGCACGTAACCGGCGGCCGTAATCGCCCGTCGCTCCCGTGCTCGCCAGGGCATGCAGGACTGAGCAGTAGCCGGCCAGCTCGTTGTTCTTGTGAAAGACGTGCAGGTTGAACGAGCCCGTGGGACTCCAGTGGTTCATCGCCTCGAAGGCGATCAGCGTGAGCCTCCTGTCGATAGCGATCTGGGTGAGCTCGCTGTTCTGGACACAATGCGGCCAGCCCCACAACACCTGTCCTGGGCGCAGTCGGCGAAGATCCTCCGGCAGCGGTTTAGCCAGCAGGATCACCTCGCGGTGCGCGATCAGCTCTTCCCGAGACCTCAGACCGGCGACGGAGAACGCCAACTGCTCGTCGGACACGCCGAAACGGGCGCCATAGCCGTGTTCGAGGTAGATGCGCTCCCGCAGGTCCGCGTCGATCCGCGGGAAATGCAGCGGGTGGATCGGCAGCCGGAATTCGTTCTCCTTCAGTGAACGCGACAGGACCCCGAGAGTGAGCTGGTTCACGTACGCCTTTCCGGTCCGTTCGCGCCGTATGCGGGTGGGAGCTGGGCATTGGGGGCGGCCTGATCGAGGTCGGCCGAGCGGAGCCGGAAGACTTGCAGCGTGAGCCCGAAGTACTTGCTGGTTTCGCCGACCCAGTGCATGCCGTTGCGGCGGACGGTGGCGGCGGCCCGGGTGTTTCCCGGCCGGACGACGGCGAAGATCTCGTCGACGTCGTGCCGGAAGGCCCAGCCGGCCAACGCGTAGGTGGTTTCGCTGGCGTATCCGTTGCCCCAGGTGTCGGGGTGGAGCTGCCAGCCGATTTCGAGATCCTCGTTACCCGGCGGGAGGGGAAGCAGAATCGCCCCGCCGATGACGTGGCCGTCGCTGCGTCGCTCAAGCGCCCAGCGCCCGGCTGGTAATGCCGTGCGGGCGGATTCGGCGATCCATTGCTGCAGCAGCAAGCGCATGGCCGCCAGATCTGGGACTCGGTCCATGACCGGGCTGAGCCAGCGCGCCACCGCAGCGTGTCCGTAGACGGCCAGCGCCGCGGGCGCGTCCTCCACCTGCCAGCCCCGCAGAACCAGCCGCGGGGTGACCAGGGAAGGGCCCGGCTCCGGCGTGGTGGGATCGTTTGCAGTCATGGCGAGTTCGTCTCCGGTTGTGCTGACAGACCCGCGGTGAAGCCGCCGAAGCCTGCTCGAGGTGTTCATCGGATCCGGCCGCCGTCGACTTCCCAGCGCTGTGTCGCTGCCTCCATGAGCCCCGTGCCGTTGTTCTCCGGCGCGGCAGCCGGTGTGACGCGGCTGAACGCGAGAAGCGCCTCGGCACTGTCGACGTTGTCTCGCTGCGATGCCGTCACCAGGGCGTGGTGCGCGGCCACCGGGCTGGCTTCGGGTGGGATCACGAGCAGGGTCAGGCGTTGCCGGCCCTGCCCGGTCACCGTCACGGTGTCGGGGTGCTGCGAAATGAACCCCTCCAACCGGACCGCGCGGCCCTCGACCGTGAGACGGCGACCGGCTGACTCCCACATGGTCAGGTTGTAGGTCACGCGCTCGATCCGGCCTGGCCGAACTGCCAGCACCGCAAGCAGCGCCGGCACTTCGGTGGCCAGGTCCCGGGATCGGGGCCACCACGCGCCGTCGACATACCCCGTGGTGGGCGCCTTCGGCTTCAACCGCAAGCGCAGCGCCTGCCGAGGCGGCTCGGTGACCGTCAAGGCCAAGGGGGTGGCGATCAGTGTGTGCGGGCTCGGCATCATGCCGATACTCCCGTCCCGGCCGCAATACGGCCGACCTGGGCTTTCGTCGAGGACGACGCGGGCTTGACCGCTCGCGTACGAGATGCTCCCGACACCACCAACACTACGCCCCAGACGGCCACCCGGGCGTGACAATCACCATTGGCCACCAACTACTGGTTCGCCCACGACACCCTGGCCGAGGACGACGACATGCTGGCCCACGAGTTCGGGGATCCGGGGCCCGATCCTGACCGGATCGGGACAGCACAAGTGTGCTGTGGCATCGCGACGGCGACGGCGACGGCGACGGCGACGATGGCCACGGACGCACCTCAGCAGGTTGCCAGTTAGCTGCTCGTGGGATTGCGGGGCCGCAGGGGCTCTCAAGGTTGGCGGTTGTCGCCGTGGTGGCGTTGGCTCGGGGGGACGGTGGGGTGGAGCAGGAGGTCGGCGGTCGTGTTGTCCTCGATCACGGCGAGGGCGAGGTCGCTGAGGCGTTGGTTGGTGTTGCGGGCGTGGTTGCGCAGCAGGGTGAAGGCTTGGGCCATGTCGAGCTGGCCGCGGCCGGAGAGCACGCCTTTGGCCTGTTCGATGATCACGCGGCTGTTGAGGGCTCCCTGGAGTTGCTCGGCGAGCACGTCGGCGCGGCGCACGGTCTGCTGGTGCAGGATGCCGATGGTGGCCATGTCGGCCAGGGCCTGGCCGACGCGCAGGTCGGCGTGCGGTAGCAGGCCGGGTTCGGCACGGAAGAGATTGAGCGCGCCGATGGTCTGACTGCGCAGCCGCATCGGTAGGGCGTGGACGGAGCGAAATCCCTCCCGGATGGCGCGCTCGGTGAACCGCGGCCATGGCGCGGTGGCCGCGCGCAGGTCCGCAGCTGTGACCGGCTGTCCTGTGCGGAAGGAGTCCAGGCAGGGGCCTTCGTCGGCCTCCAGCTGGAACAGCTCTACCACCCGAGCCTGCTCTGCGGACGAGGACACGACCCGCAGGTGGCCGCGCTGGTCGGACAACACCAGCCCGGCCGCGTCGATGGGCAGCAGCCGCACGCAGTACTGGGTCAGCCGGTCCAGCAGGTCGATCACGTCGTAGTCGTCGACCAGCGTGTCGGCCAGGTCGACCAGCGCCTCGGCCAGCGCCGGCTCATGGTCGTCAGAGGCATTCATCGAAGCTCCTCGTCGTCGAATCGCAGTCGCCGCGCGACCACGTCCCTGGCCACCTCGTCGATGGGCCGGTCGTGCGCGAACGCGTAGCCCCGCAGCTTCGCCAGCGCGGTCGTGGCAGGGAGGCCCAACTGCCCGATGATCATCCCGGTGGCTTGGTACACCTCGGTCCGGTGTAGCGGCGCACCGGACAGCCAGTTGGGCAGGTCTGTCGGTCCTGTCCCGTTGGTGGTCGCGTCCATTGTCTCTTCCGCCCTCAGGCCCAGCAACGACCACAGGGCGGCATCCGCCGCCCGCAACGCCCCGGCCAGCCCATCCCCGGCCAGCACACCCGGTTGCAGGTGGTAGAGGTCCAGCACGCCGAAGGTGATCGCACCGAGCTGCAGGGGGAAGACAAACAATGCCCGTACCGGACTATCGCGGGCGGCATGGGCGAACATCGGCCAGCGCCCGTCGGCTACCTCGGCCAGGTCGGTGACCAGTACCGGCCGACGCTCGGCGAACGCCTCCACACAGGGGCCCTCGCCCAGACTGAACTGCAGCGCGTCCAGCTGGCTGACCACCGCATCGCTTGCATACACCGGCTCCTGGGCGTCGGTGCCGGTCATCAGCGTGATCGCCGCCCCACTGACCGGCAAGAACTCCACACAGGCCGCACCGATCCGCCGCGGACCGTCGGCGCCACCCTCGGCCGCAATCGACCGCAACAGCACCGCCAGCCGGTCGAGGTCAGTCACGCCCAGCCGCCACCGACTGCGGAACCAACGAGCAGGAACACGCCCACAGGGTCATCGCGAAACTCCGTCCACCTAGCGGTGAGCTCACCGGTGGCATGACGACACCGCGCCAGCGCAGCAGCCACTTCCCGTGCCCCCGTCGCGGGCTGCCTCAGACTTTACACCCGAAATCCGGCCTCCTGGGGCGTTCTCGTCGTCAGCCGCCCCCGGCCAGCCAGCGGGTCGGCGTCGTGGGGGTGCTCCGCCGTGCTGATGGTGTGGCTCAGCGACAGCTGGCGGTCCAGGCCGGTGGCCGTCAACGCCCGGGTCACGCAATGGTTCTGCCCGGTCACCACACGCAGCCCGATGTCGCGTTGCTCGGCCCGTATCTGAGCGTGGGCGAGCACGGACAGGCCGGACGCGGCGAGAAAGTCCAATTCGGACAGATCGATGATAAGCAGATCCAGCGTGCCGCGCAGGCCGCAGCCGAGCATGTCGGCCAACCTCGGCGCGGTCAGCAGATCCAGCTCACCCCGCGCAGTGACGACCGTGGTGCCACGGCTGGGCCGCTGCACACTCAGTCTCAGCGCTGACGGTGACGCCGCCCGGACGGTATCGCTCGCCCGACACGGCTGCCCCGGCCTGTCCACGCGCCCTCCCTCACATTCCCCGCGAGAAGCCGTGTGTCAACCGCGCACCCGCGGTTGACACACGGCACCGAAGGAGCGGTTGACCGAAGTTCACCAGCCACTCGGTGTTTGTGTAGGCCCGCGCGCGTGCTCTGGCCGGTCCCCGCTGTCCCCACGCTCGTCGGGGCCACCGTCGCCGGCAGGCAAAGGCTGGCCGCCGGGCAGGACGGTTCGTGGGGTCTTCCGGTTGGCGTTCCACTGCAGCGCTGCGCGCAGCTGGTGCGGCGACAGGCGCGCCCGGTCACCCAGCCAGGACACGGACGAGTCCCGTATGCCCGGTTCGACGCTGGCCCGGCATAACCGCCCGAACCATCGCTGCTCGTCCACCCACGCGCCCCGGGCCTGCTCCACCAGCATCGCGGCGTGGTCGTTCCCGCACGCGGTGGCCAGACGCTGACCGTCCAGGTGGCATCCTGGCTTTCTGGGGCCATCACCGAGGAATCCGGCATCAAAAGCGTCATCCCCGAGCCCGCTGCGACCCGCTGCCCGCAGTGGACACACGCCCGCCCGCCCACACCAGCAGGCGGACCGATGTACCAGTTATCGGTTCTTGGCATCGCAATCTCTCCGTCGTCCTCTGTCTGTCGACACGCGTTTGTCAGATCGCAGATGTCCAACACCGGGTCCGGAGCGCCACAGCATCCACCACCACGCCCAGCCAGCCCCTCGCCGGCTCGGCGCATCACGAGCGCAGTCCCGCCCGGGGTGACAAAGAGCGCACGAACGGTCATGAGATGGTTCCGATGTCCGTGCCGACCCGTGCTCGCGCATGACCCGGCACGGGCTGTTCGGCACGGCTGAGAAAAGTCAGCATGGCACGCTGAGTGTCCTGGATCGCTGCGTCCAGCGTCTGGAGCGTCGCGACCACCTGCTCGTCGATCTCCGGCGAGACGCGCGACACCTCCCTGCTCAAGAGGTCCCGCGCTCGGTGCAGCTGCAACCCCGCCGCATGCAGGTGCCGCGCGACGGCCGCCCCACACCGACGCACACCGTCGCCATCAGAAAGCTGGTCCAGGCCGGACATGTCACTCCGCTCTGTCGCTCGTCGAGGAAAGACAGCGCAACCGGGGGCCGGAGTTGACGTCAGCCAACACAGTCCACGCCCGGTAGCGTGGATTGTCAACCGGAGTGAGGTGTGTTGTCTGAATTCTCCGAGGTGTAACCAGGGCGCTTCCTCGGCGGTGTGGGCGGCGGCGCGTTCACGCGGCCGAGCGATCAGCCACCGAGGGGCCGGAAACCAACTCGCCCTGTCCGACGTCCGGAGTCCGGTGGAACCACGGAGGGCGATGTCACGACGTCCTTGATCCGCGGATTCGTCCCGGCCGCCGCTGCGGCCGCGCTCGTACCGTCCATATCGGACACCGCGGAGGCCGAGCTCGATCCGGCGCTGCTCGACCTGCGCGCGCCGTTGTCTCCTGCGGTGAACGCACCCTCATGCTTGAGCGCACCACGAAGCGGGCATTCGAGTTGGTGCCTTTGCTGGGCTCGTGGACGAAGGCACGGCAGCGACGAGCTACCGCTGCTCCACGGTCGATCTCTTTTTGCGCGCCGCAGCAGAGGAAGCAGAAGTAGCGCGACACGTCGTGACCAAGGAGTCATTGATCCCGCAGGCGTTCCTACCGCAGACGACCGATCACAGTCACTGAGCCGAAGACCATGATCACAGAAGCCAAAGAGGTGACTGTGCGTAAGGTTCGTATACTGGCTCGACTCTTCTTGCGGGAGAAACAGAACGTTTCAGCAGGTAGGAGTACATGTCGATCATGACCTGCGCACCCAACAAGCCAGTATACGAACCTAAACCTGCTGTTCAGCGGGTTGCCGGTCTCCGTGAAGGCCCCTCACGCCAAGGTTCGGCGCGACGGATACCGCCAACCCGCCCGCCGAAACCGCAAAGGTGACTCTACGTGACGGTCGGGCAGGCTGGGGGTGGGCGGTGCTGCGGGAATCGCGACCGGCCGTCCTGGTGGGCCGTGGCTGGGCATGGATGGGACCGGTCGGGACTACATCGCTGGCCGTAGCCGAAGTCCGGCGGGCGTCCTGTTTGTCGGTGGCGCAGGGATGATCGTGGTCATGACTTCCTCAGCCGCCGGACGCGGCGTACGCAAGAAGATTCCCCCAGCCACCGAGGCAGCGCTGTGGGCGCTGAGCAGCGGGACCTGCTATTGGCCCGGGTGCAAGACGCCGGTGGTAGTCGAGGTGCGGCCCGGTGTTTTCAGAAAGAATGCCTGGGTGGCGCACGTGCACGGTGTGCGGCCGAACGCCGCCCGCCACGATCCCAGCCTCTCACCGGACGAGCGCGACAGCTTCCGCCACCTGCTGCTGTTGTGCTACCCGCACCACACAGAGGTGGACGACCCGTCCACCGCGGAGGAGCTGTATCCAGCGGAGAAGCTGCGTAGCTGGAAGACCCAACACGAGGGCCAGGACGAGCAGATACTGGCCCACGTGCGCGTGCCGTCGGACGAGGTACTGCTGGATCACCTCGTTGAGGTGTTCACCCCTCCGCTGGACCGGCTGGAGATGCTTGTGGACAGGTTAGAGAAGACGGGCGACGCCACAACCGAGACGCTGGGCGACCTGCGCCGAGTGCTGACCGTCATGCAGGCAGGCGAGGGCATGCTCAGCGCACGGGCGGCAAACGTGCTCTCTGCCGCAGTGGAGGTGTTCGGCAGCCGAACCTTCGAACGGCACATGACCACGCTGGCACACGCATCCGACGTACTGCCCCAGGTGTCGAAGGGCATCACCAGGCCACCGGATTGGTGACCGCAGGCTTACGTGCTCTGTTCGGCGGCAACGGACTCTTCGAAACTCGCCGGCGGTCTTCTTCCGCAGCCACGGCCGCAGCGCCTCGCACCTCAGGTGCATGTCGCCCATAGCGGCCTACTTCGCCCAAGCGCGCACGACGGGCACGGCGGCTAGGAGGTCACGTGCTGCGAACATGCGGCCCTCGGTGTTCTTCGGGTACACGGCCGGGCCGTTGCCCTGGGTCAGGTGCACCACGCGCGCTCCGGCGACCAATGCGCCGTAGACGTCGGCGTCCAGCCGGTCGCCGATGTGCACCACGTGCTCGATGTCGGCGCCGTGGCGCGCGGCGATGCCACAGCCACGGTTCGGGCTTCGCTCCACCGAGCTGGTAACTCGTGTATACCTCGACCAGTTCGCCGCGGTGTGTTGCCTTCACCGCCGCGACCCGCTCCGGCCCGCCCGTGACAGCCATGTTCGACAGCGCCACCACGGGCGCTATCCGGCACAGCTCGTCCAGGGCGCGACCTGTGTATTCGTACGGGGAGTATCCGCGGTCCCAGGACGTCGGGAACTCGCTGGGCGGAATCAGTAGGCGCTGACATACCTGAGTGGCGAGCTCGTCGGTCAGCTCGGGCGCGCGGTGCAGCAGGCAGCGGACGGTCTCGACGACGCGATGCGGGGCGACTGGAGTCAGCGGGGACAGTGCGCGCAGGACGGCGCTGGTCGAGTTGCCCGTGAACGTGCCCGTGGTGTGGCCGAGGTCGACCACGATCACGCTAACCACGGCGCACCGCCGCACTGCGCTCGCGGAACAGCAGGCACTGCGCAGTCCAACGTGGCCAGGCCAATTTAGCTGGGCGCGTACGCCTTCCGCTCGAAGTCGGTCCAACCGAAGCTTCCGCGATAGGTGAAGAAGGCCGTGTTCGGGGCAGGCAGTCCAGTCGCGCGACTCGAACGCGTCGGTATGCGCCACCAGCGGCGCGTGTTTTGTCGGCGGGTCCGGTCACGGTCCGGATGTGCATTGGCGCTCCTTCCTTCCGCGGCTTGGGATCTCGTTTAGGGGTCGGGCAGGGCAGGGCGGAGGCGATGCCCGGCCCGGCCCGCCGAAGAAGCCCAGCGGCGGCAGCCGTGCGGGTGATGCGGGAACTCGCAGGCGCGCAACTCCACCGGTTGCTTGGCTGCCTCACTCCGGCGGACCTTGCTGGTGTTCTGCCGGTTGCCGTTCCCTTGCAGAGAGCTGTCGTTACTGACCTGTGGGCGACGCGGCGTGCAGGAGCACCCTCAGTCCACTTTCGTTTTCCACGGTGGTCTTCGTGGTCAGCTTCTTGTTGTGCAGCGCCGACAGCAGGCGGTAGGTCTCGGCCAGGCTCATACCGGATTGGTCAGCGACTTCGCGGCAGTTCATGCCTTGTTCCGATTCGGTGAGGACTTCCAGAATCTTGCGCTCATCAGTTGACAAGGAGCTGTTTTCCGGCTCTTCACGATCCAGGGTGTAGTTGCGGCCTGAACCCGCCGGTCTCCAGTAGTGAT
>NZ_BAABIB010000122.1:0-4662 GCF_039542405.1 Amycolatopsis dongchuanensis | reverse complement strand
ATCCGCTGCTCAGAACGCAAGTGGAAACGCCATCGGCAAGGCCAGCGGACACGCCAGCGAACTTGAGAACGGAAAGGAAAGCCTTCTCGGCAGCGTTTCCGCAAGCGGAAACGCTGCCGAGAAGGTTGGCGACGGAGCAGTCGGGAAAGGTGGCGAATTCGCTGGTAGCGGTGCAGCCGACAATGAAATCGGGAACGCTGGCGCGTCGGCTGGCGTGGTAGCTGACCAAAAGGTCGGCGTTCCTGCGGGCGATAGCGATGGCGGAGACGCAAGCGCCAACGCTGGCTCGTCAGCCAGCGAATCCGCTGCTCAGAACGCAAGTGGAAACGCCATCGGCAAGGCCAGCGGACACGCCAGCCGCGGGGCTGGCGGAGTTGTCGGCGCCCCTGCTGCTCGAAAAGCCCGCAAGAAGGTCGCGGGCAAGAAGCCGGGGCGGCGGATCGGGCGCCCCGCCGGCCCGGACAGGACACCGCTCACGGTTCGGATCCTGACCGAGATAGACGAAGCTCTGACCGAGGCTGTCGACGCGACGGGCATGTCCCCGCAGTACATCGCTGACGACGCACTCCGCGCTTGGCTGATTCAGCACGGCTACATGGGGCGGTCGACGCAAGCGCCCTGAGTTCCCAGTCCTTGACATAACGCCAGCTTTTTCGCCTGCGAAAAAGCTGGCGTTTTTGCTTGCCACTGCTCCGGATGGGCGACTTGCTGGACGATCCGCAGCCAACCTCTTGCGATACGCGCATCGCGCTTCTACGCTCGTATCACGTCGTATCATCCCTGCTCGCGGCGGCAACCGTGAGTGCGGAGTTGGGAATGTGATCCACAGCGAGCTAGGAGGTAGTTCATGTCCGAGCGGTCTTGGGAGCCGGCTGAGCGGTTGGTGCCGGAGTTGCTGCATGAGCTGATGCACATGGGCACGGTCGAGTACGGCGGCCAGGTGATCCAGCAGTACAAGCACGTCGACACCCGGCGGTACATCAATCTCGACGGGACGGGGCAGGCGTGGGAGGTTGCCGTCGCGGGGCCGGGGGAGGTCGGTGCGCGGCGCATCGGTCTGGACGTGGCGAAAGCGCGAGTTCTGAGCTGATCGGCCCGTGGGGAAACGGAAGTTTCCCCGGTCTTTCACTGACGCTTTCCGAGCCTGCTCGCGATGATCGAAGAGTCCGCTGAGCAGCGTGAATAGCTCCAGGCGGGGCGTGGACGACGCCCTGAGAAAGCAATCCTGCGCCCCGCCTGGTCTCCAACCCAACCCAACCCAACTCGGGAAGGACCTCCAGTGTCTCATTTGCTCGCGCTTTCTGACGAGCAGCATGCGCACCTGCAGATCGCCGAAGCGGACACGGCTCGGCTGAACCAGCTGTTGCGGGAGGACCGCAAGGCCGGGCTATCCGGACACCAGTGGCAGATCGCGGCCTGTCTGGCCTCGGCCGCGGCTGACCAGGTTCAGCGAGTCGCCGAGCTGTCCGGGGTCAGCGTCGGCCGCACGTGGGCGACCATGGCGCGGCTGCTGCGCGAGTCCGCCGCGCGCTTTGAGCTGGCTTCCGCCCTGGCCGATGTTGCGGTCGACCTGGTCGTCGGGGTGAGCGGCGATGTCGCGCACGACGCTGCATGACGTCCAGCTGTGGGACGGCACCTGGACCTGGTGCTACGGCTTCCGCGACGGGCTGCCGGTGTGGAAGTGGGGGACCGCTCCCGCGGGGCTGGTGACCAAGTCGCAGCTGTGGGAACAGCGGCTGCGCCGCCGGCGCGGCCAGGACCCGTTCGGGCTGCTGGTGTTCCGCAAACGCGGCTGCGGCGAGCAGGTCGGCGAGCTGTTCCGCATCGACCTGGCGCTGCCGAGCCGGCGCATGTCCGCGCGCTGGCGGGCCTCGATCGAAGCGATGGGCCGCGCGCACCGCACCTGCCGTCGCTGCGGCAGCGAGTTCGAGAACTACGTGCCGACCAGCACCTGGAAGTGCTGGGAGTGCATGCAAACCACCGGCGATTTCGGCGCCCCGCCGGGCGTCGAGCTGGAGCCCACGGGCGCCCCGGTCGCCGCCTGAATCTTCACCCAACCCAGGAAGGAAGTACCGCAATGTCCCTGCTCACACAGCCTCCGGTGGTGCCGCTGGCGACGACCACCTGCCGCACACACGAGCTCCGCATCGGCACCGAGATCGTCCAGCGCGACGGCACCACCACCTACGTCAGCGAGGTCGGTGCCGACGGGCCGCGCATCTTCGTGCAGCTGACCAACGGCCAGGCCGGCCCGTTCCGCCGCGGCCGCCGCTGGCGGGTGATCGCCCCGCCGGGCGAGGTGCTCGTGCCGTTCCTGTCCGCCTGAGCAGCACCAACACCTGCAGGAGGTCTCCACGATGAACACCGCCACCGTGTACCGGGCCGCCGTGTTGGGCCTGACGTGGCTGGCCGGCGCGGCCGGGCACGAGACCGGCGACTACCTGGTCCAGCTCGACTGCGACGCGCAGCGCAAGCAGCAGCGCACCCCGGCCGGACGGCGCGCCCTGGCCCGGCACGCGATCACCTACGGCCTGACCCAGGCCGCGACCAAGGCCGCCGCCTACCGGGCCGCGGGCTTGCGGGTGCCGGTGGCCGTGCAGGCCGCCGGCACCGCCGCCGAGATCGTGCTGCACGCCGTCATCGACGACGGCCGCCTGCTGCGCACGTTCGCCGAGATCACCGGCAAGCCCACCTTCCACGACCTGGCGGCCGCCGGCGTCAACGGCCGGGCGCTGATGGACCAGGCCGCGCACAAGGGCCTGCAGATCCCGCTCGGCGCCCTGATCACCGCGGCGCTGGCCGCCCGGCGGGGAGGGGCCGCTGATGTCGCGCACCACCTTCGCCAGGACCGCCGCGGCGCTCGCCGCGACCGCAGTGACCACAGTCGGCTGCCTCGCGCCCGCCGCGCCCGGCGCGAGCAGCGTGTTCCCGGCCGGGACGGCGTCGACGAGCCAGGCGGCCGGTGATGCCGCCCGGCAGCTTGCCGAGCTGCGGGTCGCCCCGCGGGGCACGATGAACGGCTACTTCGACGCGAAGTTCCCGCACTGGTCCAGCCAGGGCAACGGCTGCGACACCCGCGAGGCCGTGCTGCAGCGCGACGGGCGTGACGTGGTCACCGGCGCGAACTGCACGATCAAGTCCGGAACCTGGTACAGCCGCTACGACGGCGCGACCTGGACCAAATCGTCCGATGTGGACATCGACCACGTCGTGCCGCGGGCCAACGCCTGGGTCTCCGGAGCCTCGGCCTGGACGCAAGCCCAGCGGGAGGCTTTCGCTAACGACCTGACCCGGCCCGAGCTGCTCACGGTCACCGACAACGTCAACCAGGCCAAGGGCGACCGCGCCCCGGAGGCGTGGAAACCGCCGCTGAGCAGCGCCTGGTGCGGCTACGCCGCCGACTGGATCGCGGTCAAGCACCACTACCAGCTCACCGTCACCCGCGCCGAGCACGACGCCCTGGACACGATGCTCGCCACCTGCGATGAGGCGCAGCGGTGAGCGCGGCGGCCTACGGGTGGGTCGTGGACACCGAGGACGGCCCGGTCTACGGGCCGGACCCGCTCGACCCCGTGCTGCGCGAGCGCCTGGCCGGCGGTGAGGGCCAGGCCTTCCAGATGGGCGAAGGCCTCCCGGTCCGGGGCGGCGGCCGCCGGCAGCTGGTCTACGACACCGGCCGCTACCTCGGCCCCGCCCAGCACCGGTACGCGCCGCTGCTGCAGCACGGCTTCCCGTGGTCGGGCGCGACGTGGATCCGCTACGCCGACCAGGGCCGCTGGTCCCGCCGCGGCGGACCGTGGCTGCTACCGGCCGGGCGGTGCCTGCTGGCCCGCTACCGCACCTACCGCTCCGCCCACCTGGCCCCGGCAGCCGCGCTGGCGGCCAGGGGGAGTGGGGCGGCCGCGGCCGCCCGCGGCGAGCCCTCCTGACCCGGTCGACCTTCCAGCGCCCGGCCCGCCCGGTCCGGGCGCTGGGGGAGCCGACCGGCTCATCCCAACCCATCAACGCCCTGAGCAGGAGAAACACATGGACAACAGCCACACCGAGCAGCTCACCGCGCACGACCAGGCGATGTCGATCCGGCTGGAGGAGCCGGCCCGCCCGGAGCCGCCCGAGGTCGGGCGCCTCGACGGCCCCGAGGAGCTGCCGCGGCTGCACCGCCGGCTGATGGACCAGGCCACTGTCCTCGACGGCGAGGTCATGGAGGACTGGACCCGCGCCGCCAGCCAGGTGGGGACGTTGTGGCACGAGTGGAGCGGCCGGATGCACGCCGTCGCCGCGCACGAGGCGATGCGCGAGGCCGCCAACCACGTCGTGACCGCCCTGTGCGAGGCACTGCGGCACGCCGGCGACTGGCGTGAGACCAACCGCTGGTTCCGCCTGTCCAACGGCTGGATCAAGGACCTGACGATGCAGGCCGACCGCCAGTTCGGCCCGATCACCCGCGCCCAGCAGCAGCCGTAGCGGCCGCTGCGCCGCGCCGTGCTCGCCGGCCTTCTCGGCTGCTCTCGCTGACCCGCCGCCGTCCCGGCCGCCGCAGCGCGCGGAGCACCACGGCGGCTGGAAGCCAACTCCTCTGAGCAGGAAGGATGCTCGATGACCACTAACAGCTGGTTTCATAATGAAGTCGGCAGCTTGCGGTAGCAGACGAGGACGCAGGCC
>NZ_BAABIB010000121.1:0-4609 GCF_039542405.1 Amycolatopsis dongchuanensis | reverse complement strand
CGTTGGAGTCCGCGGGCAACGCACCCCCACCAGCGACGATGGCCTGCTGCGGGTCCATACCGCCGAGCACCGCCGCCATGACCGGGTCCTTGACCGCCTCCGCGGTCGCCGTGGCCGGGGCGCCTTCGAGCAGCCGCGCCACCATCGTCGCGAGCATCTCGACGTGCCCGATCTCCTCGGTGGCGGTGTCCATGATGAGGTCCTTGTACTTGCCCTCGATGCGGCAGTTCCACCCCTGGAACAGGTACTGCCACGTCACGGACAGCTCGCCGTACGCCCCGCCGATGAGCTCCTGCAGCTTGTGCGCGAACACCGGGTCCGGCCGCTCGGGTTTCGCCTCGAACTGCAGGCGCTTGGTGTGCCGGAACATCAGCTGACCGCCGGGCCGGACTCCGACGTGCCCGACAGGTCCTTGAGGAACTCGTGGCACTGCTTGGCCCGCGCCGAGTCCTCCTCCATCACCCGGCGGAAGAAGTCGGCGATGTCCTGGCGCCCGGCGTTCTCCGCGTCGCGGACGTACTGGCCGTAGTCGTGCCCGGCCTTGAGCGAGTGGTACTGCACCGAGATGAGGTCGAAGCTGACGTCGTCGAAACCGGTCTCTCCGGTCGCCATGGTGTGCTCCCTGTCGTCTCGCGGATGGGACGCTCCCGGCATACCCGGCCTCGCGGCGGTTACGCCTTCGTCTGCCCCGCGAGGAACGCGACCACTTCGGCGAAATCGCCGTTCCGCGCGAGCACTTCCCGCTGCCTAGCCGCACCTCCGCCGCGGGCCAGCACGTCGGCGAGCGTCTGCTCGGCGAACTCCTTCGCGCCGTCCTGCAACTGCGGCCGGACCTCGTCGAGCAGCCCGAGCAGCGTCTCGCCCGCCGGGCGCAGGCTCCGCGTCCGCGGATCGACGCACTGGCCCGCGAGCCCGTCCCGCGCGGCGCGCCACAGGTCGGCGCGCAGGACGTCCTGCGACACCGGTTCGGCGGTCTCGCCGCTGTCGAGCCGCGCGCGGGCGGTCGCCGCCAGGCCGTCCACGAGCACCGCGAGCAACGCGGCCTCCTCGACGGTGGGGGCGACGTCGCACACCCGCACCTCGACCGTGGGGTGCCGGGGCGACAGGCGGATGTCCCAGTACAGGTTCGCCGGGTCGAGCACCGCGCCCGACTGCGCCATGTCCCCGACGAGCGACTCGTAGTGCTCCGCGGACTCCGCGAAGGGCGGCGGGCCGCCCGAGGGCCAGCGGGACATCGCCAGGTAGCGCCAGCTCGCGTAGCCGGTGTCGGCACCTTCCGCGAACGGCGAGTTCGCATTCAGCGCGAGCAGCACGGGCAGCCACGGCCGCAGGTGGTTGAGCACGCCGATCCCGGTTTCCCGGTCCGGCACCCCGACGTGGATGTGGCAGCCGCACACGTTGACGCTGTCCATCAGCCCGCGGAAGTGGTCGGCGATCCGCCGGTAGCGGGCACCCGGCGTCAGCCGCGCGGTGTCCTCCACCGGTGGTGTGCCGGTGGCGAGGAGGCGCAGCCCCTTCTCCGCGGCGCCCTCGACCAGTTGCCTCCGCTGGTCCCGCAGGCAGCCGAGCAGCTCGTCGACGTCACCGCACACCGGCATGACCGACTCGACCTGGCACGTGACCAGTTCCGGCTGCAGTTCCTCGGGCGAGCCCCGGAGCACGGCCGGTGCCGCCGCCGCGGGTCTGCCCTCCGCGTCGACGAGCAGGAACTCCTCCTCGACGCCGAACGTGCGCTCGCTCATGCGGCCTCCCCCAGAACGTCCTGCGCGATCGCGTCGGCGTCGCGGCGGAACGGGCTGTCCTGCCCGGGGCGGCCGGTGCCGACCTGGGTGAACCAGCGGGTGTTCTGGGTGACGACACCCAGCGCGTACAGGTCCGGATCGGCTTCGCCACGCGCGTCGAGCACGTGGAACGGCGAGTCCGTCACCGCGAGCCCACCGGTGGCGAACCGCTCCCCCGTCGCCGGGTCGACGTTGACGTACTCGCTGATCATCCCGTCGGCGAGCAGCTGCCGCAGCAGCGGATCACGGTCGCGGCTCAGGTCCGGCGCGGGCGCCCGGGCATCCAGCAGCACCCTCGCCTCCCGCCGCGAGCCCGCGACGTCCGGCGACTCGACGGCGAAACAGCCGTCCCCGCAGGAGAACTGCGCGCGGGGACCGGCCACTTCGACCAGTCCGGCGTCCACAAGGGACACCAGCTGCTCGACGTGCTCGACCGGCGGTCCCGCCGACAGCAGGAAGTTCGCGGGCGCGAAGCGGGTGAGGAAGTCCTCCTGGGACTTGGGCAGCAGGCCGCCGAAGTCGACGATGCCGGGCAGCGCGGGACGCAGCGTCCGCATCATCTCCAGCGCCGCCTTGACCGGGCTGCCCTCCGGGCCCAGCTTCGAGGTCTCCACGTCCTCGGCGAGCAGCCGCCGCAGTTCGGCGCGGAACTCCACGGGGCTGCCGAAGGTCCGGCCCGCGAAGGGCCGCGCCAGCAGCTCGGGGCGCAATGGCGGCACGTCACCGAGCCCGAATGCCGCCAGCACCTTCCCCTTGCGGCGCGGGTCGAGCTCGCCCGCGTCGTCCGCCGTGGCGCCGAAGGCCTCCGTGAACGCCTCCACCGCACTGTGGCCGTCACGCAGGCGCAGCGTGCAGCGGTAGTAGGCGTGCTCGACCTCGGCCCACAGCAGCGGTTCGGCCTCGGCGGCGAAATCGAGCTTGGGGCTGCCGCGCTCGGCGGTCGCGCGGGCCCGCAGCGCCGCGACGCGCTCCTCGGTCAGCAGCACGGGGTCCGGCGCCAGCTCCGGCCGGTGCACCTGGGCGCGGGCGAGGAAAGGCAGCCCGCTGCGGGAACCCGCGACGATGTGTGGTTCACGGCCGCTCGCGTGGTAGCGCAGGGTGCCGTCGGCGTCCCGCTCGAACCGGCCGCCGCGGCCGGTGGTCAGGGAACGCACGACGTCGTAGAACGTCAGGCCCAGCCCGCGCACCGCCACCGTGCCGCCCGCCGGGATCTCGTCCAGCGGCAGTTCGGCGGCGATCCCCGGGCCGAGGCAGCGCAGCCCGTGGCGGTCGGCGTGGCGGCGGAAGGCCAGTTCCGTCTCGTCCGGTTCGAGCGCGCTGTGCCCGGTGGTCAATACCGCTTTGTCGACGTGCAGATCGGGGCCGCCGTCGTCGATGCGCAGCCGCAGCCCCTGTGCGGCGCGGAACAACCCGATCGCGCGGCCCAGTATCGGCCGGACGCACACGCCTTCGGGGGCCAGCCGGCACAGCCGCTGGAAGAACTCGTGCAGGTAGGTGCCGTAGCGGGCGCGGCTCGGGTAGTCGTCCGGCGCCAGCTCGTTCGCCGACCATTCGGCCAGCGAGTACGGCTCGTCCCCCGGCAGCAGCGGGTTGTCCGGGGAGTGCGCGGTCAGCTCGCCCGCGGTCGCGTTCGCCGCGAGCCACTCCGGCTGGCCCGACCGCCACACCCGCCCGGACCCGTGCTCGACGGGGTCCACCGCCCAGATCGTCACCGGCGTGCCGCCGCGGGCCCGCAACCGGAGGATCAGCCGTTCCAGCACGGACAACCCCCGCGGCCCGAGGCCGATGATCGCGACGGACAGCGGGCCGGAAGATCTCATGGCGGGGGAATACCAAGATTTCCCGGCGGCAAACCCCGGTGCTCAGCTGCCGCGGTTCTCCCCGAGCTCGTCGGCGATCGGGTTGCCGGGCCCGGTGTCGGTCGACGATTCGGCCAGTCCTGGCACGGAATTCCCGTGCGCCCGGTACTTTTCGGACTCGGGAACCGTGCCGTCGTCGGCGAATTCCACCGAGCCGAACACCTCGGTCAGGTTCGCGTAGTCCGCGGGCGGGATCGCCCGCAGCGCGCGCACGGCCTCGCCGTCCCCCTTGCGCTCGGCGGTCTGGACCAATTTGTCCTTGTCCGCGGGGAAGTCGAGGTCGTTCAGGCATTCGCGCAGCCGCTCGCGGGTCAGGGTCGAAGCCATGGGAACCTCCTTCAGCTCTCGTCCGGGGCCGACCAGGGCGGGGCGTTCCTCCGCCAGCTCGAGGTACTGGTCGACCTCCTGCGGGGTGGGGTCGACCCCGGCCTCCTCGGCGAACTCCTCCGGATCGGTGGTGTCCGGCACGGCGAGCCCCGGCGTGGTCGGGTCGTTGTCGGTCATCGCTGCCCACCCTTCGCTCCTGTTCGAACGGCCAGGGGCTACCACTCGCGGCGGCCCGCAAACGCCGGCCCGCCGCGGGGGCTCGACTGTGGCGAGCGTCATGACGGGCAGGATCCGCCCGGCCCGTTCGCCCAGCCGGGTACACTTTCGCCGTTGATCGCCGGTCGGAACGGGGAGGAGCGCCATGGGCCAGTCGAGGTCCCGTTACTCCCTGTCGCGGATCGACCCGTTCAGCCTGTGCGCCATCATCCCCGCGCTGGGCCTCGCCGGCCTGTGCGGGGTGAGCGGCTTCCTGCCGGGCGCGGTGGCGTTCGCCGTGCTCGCGCTGGCCATCGTCGCGCTGGAGGTGTGGATCCACCGGCGTGAGCCCACGCCCCCGCCGCCCCGCCGCGCGCCGGTCCAGAACCGCGCCCCCGCGGCGAACCGCCCGCCCGCGGCCCGCCGTCCGCCGCAGCAGCAGCCGCC
>NZ_BAABIB010000120.1:0-83390 GCF_039542405.1 Amycolatopsis dongchuanensis | reverse complement strand
TGGGGGCATCAGTCATACCGAACCTGGCGACCACAGCTCCTTGATCAGGAACCACGAAAAAGGTAACGGGTGGCTGGGTGCCGCAGGGGTTTGTTGCTGCCGGTTCCGGCGGTCGGCGAGATGGTCGTGGCAGGAGAAGGGCCCGCCGTTCCCTGCTGGGGGCGGCGGGCCCTGAGGGGTGGCGTGGTCAGGCGGCGAGCAGGAGGGGCTTGGGTATGGCCGCGCCGTGGTTGTCGCGGAGGCTGGTGAGGGCGTCGAGCCAGCGTTGCTGGAGTGTGTCGAGGATGCGGGCTTCGACTTCGGGGGCGACGTGGGAGTAGATCTCCCGGATTTCGTCGGGGATCTCGTGCCCGAGGCGGCGTGCTTGGCCGACTTCGGGGATGCCGTCGGCGATCATCCAGGTTTTGTGGCCGTGGCGTAGTCCGTGGAAGTGCAACCCTGGCACCACCGGCTGGACCCGGACCCGCGGTCGGACCCGGTCGAGGTTGCCGTCGGCGGCGGGCCGCATCACCCGCCGCGAGAAGTTCGACCGTCGCAGCAACTGGTGGTCGGCGGTGACGAACACGTGCGGGTGCTGGTGGGTGTCGAGGAACGCGCGTAGCAGGGTGATGAGGAACGGGGGCAGGGTGATGGTGCGGGCGGAGGCGGCGGTCTTGGGTGGGCCGAGTTCGAAGTGCCCGTTGATCTCGTGCAGCGCCCCGATGTCGGGGTCGATGACGATGACCCCGTCGTCGAGGTGGGTGTTGATGCGTTGGAGTCCGGCGAGTTCGCCCCAGCGGGCGCCGGTCCAGGCGGCGGTGATGATCAGGATCGCGGCCCACAACCCGACCAAAGCGATGGCTTGGAGGGCGATCGCCACGACTTGCTCGGGGGTGGCCCAGAGTTGTTCGGGTCGCCGTTGGTGCCGGCGGCGGCCGCGTCGTCGGGGCTGGATGGGGTTGGCGGGGATGAGACGTTCG
The DNA here is from genome assembly GCF_039542405.1 of Amycolatopsis dongchuanensis. Taxonomy (NCBI): domain Bacteria; kingdom Bacillati; phylum Actinomycetota; class Actinomycetes; order Pseudonocardiales; family Pseudonocardiaceae; genus Amycolatopsis; species Amycolatopsis dongchuanensis. The sequence continues at coordinate 82,431 of NZ_BAABIB010000120.1, read as the reverse complement.
TCGGCGGCGTCGGCGAGCATCATGGTCAGGATCTTCACGATCGTGGACACTGTGCTCGGCGCGTAGCCCGCGGCGCGGAGTTTTTTCGCCCACGCGTGCACCTGCATTCCGGAAATGCCGTTCAATCCGGTGGTGCCCCAGCGGGGGAGGATGTGGTTGTTGGTGAGGCTGGTGTACTGGGCGAGGGTGGCGGGGGGCGAGGTCGATGGAGTCGAACCAGGTGACCGTCCACTCCTTCATCAGGAGAGAACCGGCCTGCGGGTCCTGGAACGCGCCGCCCCGCTGGTCGGCGTTGATTTCCTCCGCCTTGTTCTCGGCTGCCATCTGCGCCGCCTACAGTCGGCCACCACGTACACGCATCCGCCGACTACCACAAGTAGCGCTGGCCGCGGAGGCCATGGGAACCCAGGCGATCAGCGACAGGGGCAGGGTGCCCGAATTTCACGCCAATTTCTGTGGGGCAATCCTGGGGCACGGCGGCGCGCGCTCCGGCGCTGCAGCCCGCCGGACGCCAGCTTGGTGAATGCAGGGACAGCGGCAAAGCGTCGACGGGGACACCGAGGAGTTCACACTCGGCCCGCTAGCCTGACCGGACGTGGGGAACGCGAGAATGGCCGCAAGCTCGGCGATTGCCTCCGGTACTGCCACCACACACCTCCAGCAGCCGAACACGCACAGGAGGCGCTCACGTGAGAAAGCCGCAGCGAACGCGAATTCATCGAACGCTGTTCGGATAGCGAGACGGCATGAGCGCTGTCCGGTCGAGCCAGTCAACCTCACCCTGTGATGACCGCGCAGGCAGCGCCGCGCAAACACGGTGAGGTTAGGGCATTTCGGCGGCCGTATTCACCATCGCCTGTGCCTTGGGTTCATTTCAGGAATTGGGCGTAGTTGTCGGGGCCGTGTACGACGGCGGGTTCTAGGCGGTCCGGAACGGGCCAGATCTCGAGTAGGTGGTGTTCGATCGGCTCGGGAAGTTGTTCGGGCGCTTGTGACGCGGCCATCCGACCTCGAACAGAGAGCCGGATGCGGCTCCAGCCGGCAGGGACCTCGAGGTCTGTGGGGTCTGCGCTGTTGTAGGTGTCGTGGATGCGGAGTTGGCCGTCGCTGCAGTCGAGCGACCATTCGGCGGCCATCTCCCAGGTGGTGTCGACCTCGGCTGGTTGCCGCTCGTAGCGGCGGATCGTGAGATGTACTGGTCCCCATCGCGTTCCGCAGAGCACCGCGACCCAGTTGTCTTCACCGACGAACAGGCCGTCTTCGCTGCCCGGCCACATGTTGTCGATGCCCGGTAGTGAGCGGAGGTGGTACTGGCCATCCCGTACGGGGACGGTCAGTACCACCTCGGATGACGCATCAGTCACTCGTCAGTCTCCGGTCCTCACCATGCTGAAGTTCCATCGGCCAGGACGGCCTGGACGTAGAACTCGTTGTTGTCGAGGATACGGTAGTAGTCGTAGTAAGCGCCGGTAAGTCCGCCTTGACTGTCGTTGGCCGACTGCGGTACGACACGCGTCGAGCGGTCACCCGGGGCCGCTCCATTTCCGCCCTGCTTGGTTGATGCGAGAGGGTATTCGTCACATGACTCGCCCGGGCCGGTGACGACGCTGCCGCACGAGATCGCGCGGTTGTTGTCGATCGCCGCCTGATCGGTGATGCGGTTGAGAACGGAGCCATACGGGCTGCCCCAGTGGCTCGGGAGGTTGCGGATGGCATCGAAGACGTGCTGTGCGACAGGGCCCACCGCGGGGTTGTCGCGCGTGTCGTACAGGACGTAGGAAAGGCCCTGGTCGTCGACACATCCGGCGCCGTAGCGGTTGGGGAGATTGTCGCATCGGCCGAACAGCGTGTTGGCCTGGTGGTCGGCGAGGGTGACGGCGTTTCCTGGGGTGTTCAACCTGATCGCGGATCCCAGATTGCCGTTCAGCGACAGAACCTCATTGTACAGCAACGTGTCCGGGTACTGGGTGTACCACTTGCTGATGTGGGTTCCGTTGCCGAGAACAATTGCCTCGTTTTCGCCATTCGAGTCTTGGAGCTGCGAAGTGGTGCACTTGTCGGGGTGGCCGTAGCATCCCGTCCACATCGTGCCGGTGATCCCGCTCGCGAGGGTGCCCCATGCGCTGGTGACGGGGACAAGCTCGATTCGGGGCCCGGCATCCACGCGAGCAAGACCACCAGGCCCTCACAGCAGCTGAACAGCGTCAGTGTGGGGCTGAGACGAGCGACGCGCAGCTCGCTAGCGCGCCTGGGTATTTCCCCCACCGAGGAGACCGCGATGAAGTGTCTGTCCCGGGAAAGTCGCAGCTAACCGAACCGCCGGAAACACCGATCACGGGATAGACCGCCTAACTCTAGGCGGGCCCATCAGGACGCATCGAGCTGGGACGTGAAGTTCGCGTCAGATGTAGCTTGCTAAAGGTTCCAGGGCGAAGGTGCGAACATGCGCATTCGCGGCGGAGTGTGTGTATTTCCCGATTAGTGGCAATCGTGCGAAGGAGGGTCGTCTTCAGGTACCTTGTTGCACTCGGTGTCGCGCCTGCTCCGGTCGTGCGCCTCCAAATCCCCCAAACGGACGCTGACCTGTGCCGCCCTCTTCGCAATACTGATCTGCTCGCCAGTGCTCTGCGGGCTCGGCGTTCGCGCCGATCGCAGCGTTCGAAGGGGGAAGGGCAGGTGGCGATAGGTGCCGACCGTGCTCGGATCGACCTTGTCGGAGCCAAGGCGGAGTCGTGGGCGGACGACCTGATCGACTTCGGTCCCAACAACACACTGCTGTACTACCGCGACAGCAAGACGTGGAGCCTCGACCTGACCGATGGTTCTCCTGAGGTCCTCGCGCAGTTGCTCGCGGGGCGTAAAACCAGGCTCGACACCTTGGTAGCCGCTGGTGAGGCACACGCGGCTGCCTGTCAGCGCGCCCGTAACCTGCGCCGCAGGATGCTCACCTTCCAGGAGGAGCAGGGCATCGACGACGTGGGCAAGCTGGCTCACGGCCTGTTCTTGCTGCAACCGACGTCGACCAAGGGCACGACGCCGGTCAAGCCCCTGCGGGCGCCTCTCGTCCTTCAACCACTCACAATCACGCCTCGCACTGCTGCAGAGACCGATTACGTGCTCGAGCTGGTCGGAGCATCTGAGGTCAACCCGGTGCTGCTGTACGCGCTCAACCGCCAGCACGGCATCGACCTCGACGTCGAACAGCTCACCGATGATCTGAACGCCCTGCTCGAGGCGGATGATGACCGTTCGACGCACGCCGGACTCGTGTACCGGGCGCTGAGTGACCTCGTGTCCGAGCACGGCCGCACGGCTGAGTTCGAAGAGCGGCTGCTCGCCAGTACGTTCAGCTTCGACAAGCTGCCGATGGTGCGAGAGCTGAAGGACTGTGCCGAGCTCTTGGCGGAGCATGACGTCATCGCCGCGACGGCGGGTTACGAACCGGCCAGGCGCCAGCTCCGTGACGCGGCCGGCGGGTATCGACCGGTCGAACCGGACGAAGTTGCCCTCAGGGACGAGTACCTCGTCCTCGACGCGGACTCCTCGCAGCAGCGCGCTGTCAATGCGGTGCTGGACGGGCAGCATGTCGTGATCCAGGGGCCGCCGGGGACCGGCAAGAGCCAGACGATTGCCAACATCATCGCCGCCGCGGCGGCGAGGGGCTGGCGCGTGCTGTTCGTCGCGGAGAAGCGAGCCGCGATCGAGGCGGTCACCAACCGCTTGGAGCACGTCGACCTGGGACATCTGGTATTCGACCTCCACCAGCAAAAGATCGACAAGCGGCAGGTCGCTCAACAGGTGTCGGAGTCGCTGGACAGAGCGAGCAAAGAGCCACCTGCGGACGCCAACGGCCTGCACGAGCGGCTGACCGAACGGCGGGGCCACCTGTTGCACCACGACGTTGCGCTGCACGCCGTGGTCGAGCCGTGGGGCATCAAGGCGTTCTCCCTGTACGACAACCTCCTGGCCCTACCGGCCGAGAGTGGGAATCCGGTGCGTTTCCGTGGCGCCGAGCTGCGTGACCTGCACGGCGACGCCGTTCGGCGGGCCGAAGACGATCTCGTGAGGTTCGTCAACTCGGACGGACTCCGCTTCCACCGCGGCCAATCCGCCTGGTCGGAGTCGGACATCCGCACGTCCACGCAGGTGCAGAACGTGATCGTGCAGCTTGACGAGCTGCACGCCAGGACGTGGCCGGATGCGCAGGACCGGATGCGTCGCCTCACCGGGCAGGTCGGCCTGCGACGCCCTACGGACCTCCCGGGTTGGGAACAGGTCTTGGAACTGCTGCGTCACGTCGAAGGCACGTTGGCTCTGTTCGAGAAGGACGTCTTCGGCGACGAACTCGAGGACTACTGCTTCGCCACCGGGGACCGCAAGTGGCGGTCAGCCAACCCACGGTCGCTGAATTGGTGGCAGCGGTACAAGGTTCGCAAGGTGGCCGCGGCGCTCCGCAAGGCCGGGAAGTGCGATCGGCGCACGCTGCACGCGGATCTGAGCGCGGCGCTCGCCCAGCGCAACCGCTGGCAGGAGATGGCGGCGGGAGGAGGTGCTCCACAAGAAGTCATAGGTCTTGCCGAGACGCTTGAAGAAGTCGCCAAGGCCCGTGACCAACTGGCCGCCGTGGCGATGGGAGCGCGGCTGACCGCTTCCGACCAGTGGTCGGAAGACGAGGTGACAGCGCACGTGGGACGGCTGCACGAGGAGCGGGACTTCCTCTTCCAGGTCCCGATGCTGAACGAGCTGACCGATCGGCTCACCCGAATGGGGATGTCGCGCTTCCTCGACGTCCTGGCCGAGCGGAACGCGGACGCCGAGCTCGCGCGCAGCATGTTCCGCTACTCGTGGTACAGCTCTCTGCTCGACGAGTACCGGCTGCGCATCCCCCACCTTGGGCAGTTCGCGGGGCTGCACCACTCCCACATCGTGTCCGAGTTCCGGGAGCTCGACACCTCCCACTTCCAGCTTAACGCCCAGCGCGTGCGCCGACGCGTCGCCGAGAGGCTGCGTGAAGCGCGTGACGCGCACCCGGACCAGAACGACGTGGTCCGCGCCGAGGCGAAGCGCAAGCGGGGCCACATGCCCCTGCGCAAGCTGGTCGCCAAGGCGCCGGACGTCCTGCTCGCCGCACGCCCGTGCTGGGCCATGTCCCCGATAGTGGTCAGCAGGCTCTTGCCCGCGCAGCGGTTGTTCGACCTGGTCGTCTTCGACGAGGCCAGTCAGGTGGAACCGCAGGACTCGATGACCTCCATCATGCGCGGCAGGCAGCTCGTCGTCGCGGGGGACGAGCGTCAGTTGCCGCCCAGTGCCTGGTTCCGGACAGCCCTCAGCAGCGGTGATTCGGACAACGACGAGGACGACGACCAGGCGGATACGCCTCAGGTCCGGGATTTCGAGTCCATCCTCGCCTGCCTGAGCGCCTTCATCCCGAGCACCCTATTGCTGGAGTGGCACTACCGGAGTCAGGACGAGAGGCTGATCGCCTTCTCCAATAAGGCTTTCTACCAGGGCAAGCTCATCACCTTCCCCGGTTGCCAGGCCGTGAGCCCCCTGTCGTTGCACCAGGTCGACGGCCGGGTGGCGCCAGGGCGTGACGGGTCCGCCGAAGCCGAGGTGGACAAGGTCATCGATCTGGTGCTGACGCACGCCCGTACCGCTCCCGAGGACACTCTCGGTGTCATCACGATGGGCGGCAACCACGCCAAGCGCATCGAACTCGCCCTCCGGCGCGCCAATGCCAGCCACAGCGAGCTCGCAGAGTTCACCGGGCGCATGCAGGGGGCCGGACGTCGACTGTTCGTCAAGAGCATCGAGCAGGTCCAAGGTGACGAACGCGATGCGATCGTCTTCAGCCTCGGCGCGGCCAAGGCGATCAACGGTCGGCTCCACCTGACTGCCTTCGGCCCGCTCAATCGCCAAGGGGGAGAACGGCGCCTCAACGTGGCGATCACACGTGCGCGGAAGCGGATGGACATCGTCGCTTCGTTCTCCCCGCTCGACATGCCCACGACCGGGATCAGCGTCGGCGCGGACCTGCTGCGCCAGTACCTGGAGTTCGCGGACAACGGTGGCTCACTGGGCCTCGTCGGCGCGCGGGGCACGCAGGAGATGAACGGCTTCGAGTGGAGTATCCACGACGCCCTGGTCGATGCCGGCGTTCCGGTGACCCCCCAGTGGGGTGTGGCCGGCTACCGGGTCGACTTCGCGCTGGGGCACAGGGACCAGCCCGGTAGGATGGTGCTGGCCGTCGAGGCGGATGGAGACACCTATCACCGGTTGGGCAGTGCTCGTGACCGTGACAGGCTCCGTCAGGAGCACCTGGAACGCCTCGGCTGGCGGTTCCACCGTGTGTGGGCTAGCGAGTGGTTCCGCGATCGAGTCACGCAGACCGCGATGATCGTGGAGAGCTGGGAGAAGGCCATGCTCGACGCTGAACGCGGCGCTGCCTCTTCTCCGGCGACGACCGCGCCCCCACCGAGACCACAGCAGATCGCCGTCGAACGCGGTCCTCGCCCGGCATTCCTCTCGGCACCACGACGGTCGAAGATCGACGACTACTCGGACCGGGAGTTGGTCGAGCTGTGCCTGTGGCTGCTCACCGACCGGTTGCAGGTCGATCGCGACACCCGCATCGGCGAAGTCATTGACGAGATCGGTTTCCGCAAGCGCACGGCCAAGATGGAACAGCGCATCGGCAGCGCCCTGGTGCGCGCTCAGCAGTTCGTCGACGGACAGGGAGCATGATGTTTCCGCTGGATCCCAAGACCGTGGAGCGGGTCGCCAGGATCGTGGTCGGCCGGGGTACTCCGTACGAGCGCACGGGACGCGAAGTCGAAGCGCTCCTCCGCAACTCCGGCTGGATCGACCCGCCTGACTACGACGGCTCGGCCAAGGTCGGTTGGCTGGTCGACGCCCTGGTCGAACGCGAGAACGCGCGAACCGATATTGAACGTTTCCTGTGCCGGTTGTGCGATCCCCTCGAGTACCCGGACGGCATGGCGACAGCGGATGACGTCCGTCGGGCGGTCAACGAGGTGCTCGAGCTGGAGAGGCTCGAGGTCAGCCACGTCGATGGTCGGCCGGTGGTCGGAGAGCTGGGGAGCAACGGCACGGTCAAGGTCGTGCTTCACGTCGAGGACGTCGAGCAGCGGCTGCGCAAGCTGATCCGTGAGGAAAAGTTGATCCAGATGCTGGTCTCGCGGGTCAGGGAAAGCCAGTTCGCGGAGGCGAGCGGCTCGTACCTCCTCGCCCTCTTCGGCATCGGCAGCTTCGTCGAAGGGCTGCTCTACTCGGTGTTGACCAGCCGGTACCCTGAGTTGGCTCGAGAAGGATTCGCTGGTCGGAACGGCAAGATCCGGGCTGATCGTGCTGGTCTCGAGCTGCTCCTCGACACGGCTCATGATCGAGGGCTGGTCCAGCTTGACGCGAAGGACTTCATGCGCCCCGTGCGGGAGTTCCGCAACTACATCCACCCGCGCAAACAGTTCGAGACGGACTTCACCCCGGACGGAGACACGGTCGCCATGTGCTGGACGCCGGTGCAGGCGCTGCTGAACGATCTCGACAAGCTCATCGACTCCTAAGGGGCGAATGGGGTAACTGCGTAGTCCAGGGCGCAGCCGACGATCGGCAGCCTTTCCCTGAGCGGGCAGGTGGTACCAGGGAAGCCTTTGCTCGTGTCGGTCGGCTCCGCTGGCGGCCTTCGCGTCGCGACTGCCTTGCGCCGGGTGCCCCCTCTCGGAACAATGGCTGGGCACGATGTGTAATCGACAGGGTACTCAGCGATGCTGGACGGGCCGGGTTTTCATGTTGACGTCGACAAGCTCGACGAGGCTGCGCGGGGCGTTCAGGACAGCGTGCACGACCAGGACACCTTCCAGCTCCGTGGGCTCTGTGGGGAACCCGAGATGTACGGGCACGCGGGTGTCCACGATGCCCTGATGAACCTGTGTGTCCGATGGAGCGATGGCCTTGATGTCCTGGCGGAGGACGCAAGGACGATCGGGGATGCTTTGTCCAGAGTCTCGCGGGCTTATCGCGTGGTCGATGCGAACGCTGCCCGGTCGCTTCCGAACGACCCTGGCCTGGGGGCGGTCGAGGGTGGCTGAGCTGGGGGAGACTCAGGATCCGCTGCAGCTGGTGCCGGGGAAGCCTGAGGCGATCGACGAGAACGTACGTGTCCTGCGTGCGCGTGGTGAGCGGGCGAACTGGGCGGGTGAGGGGCTGCTCGCGATCGACACCGGTGCCTGGGAGGGGCCAGCTGCGCAGACATTCCGAGACAAGTTCAGCTACGAGTCGGCGAAGTGGTTCAACGCGGCCGACTCGCTTTCGGGCGCCGCCAATGTGCTGGCCGAGTATGCGGACACTCTGCGGTGGGCCCAGGGGCAGGCGATCGAGGCTGTGGATCTCTGGAATCAAGGACAGGCCGCGACCCAGCAGGCGAAGAGCGCTCATGACACCGCTGCCGCGGAGGCCGCCGCAAACAACCAGCCTCCGCCGCCGTTCATCGATCCGGGGGAGTCGGCGCGGCAAGCCGCGCGGGACACACTGGGCCGGGCGCGGTCGCAGCTACAGGAGGTGGGTGATCGGGTTGCGGGCTTCCTGCGGGACTACGCGGCGGATGCGCCGCAGGATTCGAGCTGGCTGGACGACGTCGGTCACTTCTTTCTTGATGTCGGCACGCACATCGTCAACGACGTTGCTTCGTTCGGCAACGCGATGCTGCATCACCCCGAGGATGTCCTAGGTGCCCTCGGCGGTTTGGGCCTGACTGTTGCCAGTGGAGCCGGGGTGGCAGGTGGTGTCGTCCTCAGCGCGACCGGAGAGGGCGCTGTGGTGGGAGTGCCACTGGCGGGTGCCTCGGCGGCCGGCGTGGCGACCGGCGTCGGCACGATGACCGCGACAATCAGTGATCTCGGGTCGCACGCTGGGGGCGACGATCGGGTGGAGGTGATCAAGCCCCGGCGGGAGTCGAGTACACCGACCAAGACGGATCGGCTGAAGGAGCACTTGACGGACAAGGATCTCGACGCTGCACGGCGGGAGCTGAACGGCGAGATCGTCAAAGAAAAGGGCAGTGGCGTTCCCTACGATCACATCAAGGAAGTCCGGGAAGCCCAGGACGGCCTGGCCAACCGCATCAACCGGATCAAGCAGCTGCTCAGTGACTCAAGGCTCAAACCGGAGGAGCGGCCGGATCTGGAGTCGGAACTGTCGGAGGCCAGCCGTCTGCTGGACTACACCGAGCAGTGGGTTCCCCGCGGCTGATCATGGTCGGCTGGTTAGGATCGGTGTTCGGAAAGGGAGGTCAGGCGGCGTTGCGAAATGACGAGGTTCGAGACGATTTGTCGCTCGAGCAGATCGAGGACGAATACTGGGGCGAGGCGCCTGCTGACGCGACTCGTCTGATCAGGACTGTCCACGATGTGCGTCGCAAACCGCTCGGACAGTTGGGCGCCGAGGACTATCGTGTGTTGCTGCTCCAGCAGGTCGGTGTCGAGGTTCTGGTGCCGCGTGCCTTGACGCAGCTGGAACGTGAACCGCTGTGGGAGGGCGACTTCTACCCCGGTGATGTCCTCTCGGCTGTCCTGCAGTTGCCGGAGCAGTACTGGCACGCGCACCCTGACCAGCTCGCGAGACTCTCCCGGATCGTGGCGACTTTGGGTGACGCGACGGAACTCGATGCGGTAGGCGCACCAGGCGGCTCGCTCCGCGCTCGCGTCGACGAGTTCCATCACCGTGTCGGGGTTTAAGCCCGCCCCTGAACCGGCCCGCCGCAGCTCGGCCCGAATTTCGGCCGAGATCGGGGCACCGACCGGGCGGTCGTACTCGCGGTTGTAGTCCTTGTAGGCCTGCGACACCGTGCTGCGCAGGTGATCCAGCTGCGAGTACTGCGGAAACCGGCGGCCCAGCCGGGTCGCTCGCGGGGCCTGGTGCGCGGTGGCGCCGCCGGCGATCATCTCCGCTTCGATCGCGTCGGCGTGCGGATGCTGGCCCTCACCGAACAGCGCGTTCATCTGGGCAGGAGTGACCGCGCCGGAGAGCTCTAACGCCTGCGCTCCGCCGCCGAACCATTCGCCTGCCGGGTAACCACGGGAGAGGTAGTGATCACTGAGCAGCTCGGCGGGTTTGACCCGCCGGTCGCGATCCGCGCACGCAACCGAATTCGTGAGGTGCTCATGACCACCAGGACTCAGCTTCCGCAAGCCCATCATTAGCCCGTGCCCGACCGATCCTCTCCGTCTGCGGTCCGAACTGTGCGCGGGGGAAGCCGAAGGCTGTCCGGTAGCCCGTCACACCGAGTATCGCGATCCATTGCGGACTGATCGCCTGGACGCGCTCGGCGAGGTCATGACCGCCGGCGAGGAGTTCCGCGCCGGACGATACTGGTGATTCCCATGCCCCAGCCCAGTAACAGTCGCTCTTCGGCCGGGTGCAGCACTCGCGGGGTGAACCCCGCGCGGTAGAGGGCGGGCCAGAATCTGTTGCCTGCGCCGTGGAAGCTGTGACCGGCCGCCGCGGATCTTCGGCCCGGGTTGATGCCGACGAAGACGACGTGGAGTCTCTCGGTGAGCACGTCGGGTAGTACGGCATCGGCGGAGCCGCTGAGCTCGGCTCCGCCTTCGACGGGCCCGAATGATGGGGCGAGGCATCTTCGCCCAGCGCAATCTTGAGCTCACCGGACTGGTCCTGGTCAAGCGGGGACGCGCGCCCGAGTCGAATGACGCGATTGCATTGTAGACAGAAGGCGCTCGAATATCACGACGTGCTCACGCCGTTGCTCGCGGTCGCAGCGTGCACGGTATTGGTCTCCGAATGTCGGATATGTGCAATTACACGAGTCAAGGCCGCATTCGCGCATTCGCGCATCGAGCGGTTCTCTCCACTACAGTTGTGGACGTGACGGAGATCGAATCTTTTCCGGTGAACATTCCCGAACACGACATCGAGGACCTGCAGGAGCGCCTGGGCCGTGTCCGGCTTCCTGAAGCGGAGACGGTCGAGGACGGTACGCAAGGTATCGGCCTGGACCACTTGCAGAGCCTGCTGGACGTCTGGCGAGCGCACGACTGGCGATTCCTGGAACGGAGGTGGAATGCGATACCGCACTACCGCACCCGTTTGGACGGCTTGGACATCGCGTTCTGGCATGTGCGCTCGCCCGAGGCGGCTGCCTTTCCCTTGGTGCTGACGCACGGCTGGCCGGGCTCGGTCCTGGAGTTCGAGAGCGTCATCGGGCCGCTGACCGACCCGGTCGCGCACGGCGGTGCCGCCGAGGACGCCTTCGACGTGGTCATCCCGGCGCTGCCGGGCTTCGGCTTCAGCGAGCGGCCCCGGGAACGCGGCTGGAACCCCGGCCGCACCGCGCGGGCCTGGGCGGAACTGATGACCAGGCTCGGGTACGAGCGCTTCGGGGCGCACGGCGGTGACTGGGGCGCGCCGGTGAGCATCAACCTGGCCCGCCTGGAGCCCGAGCGGGTCGCCGCGCTGCATTTGACCATGCCGTTCGCGTCCCCCCTGCCCGAAGACCTGGCCGCGGCGGACGACGCCGAAAAAATCATGATCGCCAAGCGTGACAGCTTCATGAGGACCGGTCCCACCCATGCGATCGTCCAGAGCGTGTTCCCGCAGACACTGGGCTACTCTCTGCTCGACTCTCCGGCCGGGCTCGCCGCGTGGCTGGGCCAGGCGCTGGTCGACTTCTCGGACAGGCGGCCCGAGGCGGGCGGCGGCGTCAGCGTGGCACAGCAGGTCGACAACATCGCCCTGTACTGGTTCACCGGCACCGGAGCCTCCGCCGCACGCTGGTACTGGGAGGCGGCGCGGGCGACGCCGCGCAGCGCACAGGCGCAGAACGAGGAGACGGTGACCGTGCCCACCGCCTTCACGCTGTTTCCCGGCGAGCCCTACCCGACCGCCCGGCGTTGGGCGGAACACCGTTACCACGACATCATCAGCTGGAACGAGATGGAGTACGGCGGGCACTTCGCGGGCTGGGAAAAGCCCGGCCCGCTGGTCAGCGAACTCAGGAACGCCTTCCGTCAGGCCCGCGATCATTAGGGGGACCGTATTGAAGGACGAGTCAAAGGTGACGTGACGGTTGCCTGGCGACAGGGCCTCCTTCGCGGACCTCAGGGCGGGGTACGGCGTCGTTCCGAGTCGGCGGGCCGCGTCCTGAGCGTCCACAGGAAATCATCGCGGGTCGCCGAATGCACGGTTATGCCTGTATGTCTGGTCCGTGCCGACGCCCCTGGGTTGAAACGAGGGCTTCAAACCCCGTTTACCACTCACGACTCCTATGAGAAGTTCTCAAAGTGGACATCTCGGCCCTACTTCGTGTCCCGTGTAGGTAGTCGATGAGATGGCAGGCTCCTTTGCGTGCACAATCTGTCGCCAACTCGCCTGAGCTCGGAACGCGTCCACTGTGGCGTTGATTGCGTCTGACGCGCCGGACGCCACACTGGATGCATGCGAACCAACTCGCCCCCTGTCCCGCGAGTTGGCCGTTCCTGTCCCGATGGCAACACATGAGGTTCACGCCGAACGGCGGACAGGGGCTTACGAAGGTGCCACCGCACACTGTTGTAGAAACGCACCAACTGTCAATCGCGGCAACGAGTTCCGACTTCCCGGTGCAGGCATGCCGGTAGTAGTGCTCGTGTTGGGACGTCGGCCAGAACGAATCCGCCGGCCTGTTGTCCCAGCAGATCCCGGTCGCGCCCATCGGCCGGCGTGCCCTGCGCCGTACCGAGAATCGCGCGCTTCGGTGAGGCGGCGCCGGTGGTCTCGGCGAGCTTGTCGGGGCCGGCGCACTTGGCCATCAGAGCGAGTCGAGCTGGTTCTTCTGCATTGCGGCAAAGTTCGCCAGAGAACGAGTTCAGCGCTCATACTCGGGGGTGCGTGAAACGACGTGACAACTCCACACCTCGCGTCGTGCGTCGGTCGGCCGCCGCACCGGATGCAGCGAATGAAGGTGACGCCGACTGATCCGGTGACCGCGTGTTTTCATCGGCCCGCGGCGTCCGCGTCGCCGTCTGCGGCGAGCGAGGCGGGGGCTCGGCCGTGGATCAGTGCGGCAGCCCGGTAGCCGACCACCACGCACGGAGCCATGGTGTTTCCCGAGGTGATGCGAGGGAGGACCGACGCGTCCGCGATACGCAGGTTCTGCGTGCCCCGGACTCGCAGTTCGTGATCGACGACGCGCCTGCTCGTCGGCCGGCTCCTGCCGCAGTTCCGGCTGTCGTTCCAGCACCTCGGCGTACTCCGCGTCGCGGGCGGCGTTGCACTCGGCGACCACGGCCTGTTCCTCGGTCGGCTCGATGAACGCCATCGACAGGATCGGGGCGGTGCCGCCCTGGTGGCGAATCCGGCCGGCCAGCCAGCGCATCTGCGTGGCCACCTCGCGCCGGGCGGGCAACAGGCGCACCGACTGCTGGAGGTAGAGCACGCCCAGCGTGCGCAGCGAACCCGCGGCTTCGGCGGTGGAGGCGCTGATCCGCAACCAAGAACTTTCGCCCGGTTCGTGCGTCACACCGTATGAGACGCACGTCACAACATGCAGGTAAAGACAGGTTGGGGAGGGTCGGGCACTGTTCCTCGCCGAGAGTCACGAGCCTGGTGAGGTGGATCTGTTCACTTGCCCGCCGAACCGGGGGCACTAGACTGGCTGCACCACTGGTTCGCCTGGGCGCGGTGACGCGTGCGGGTGAGACAACAGGGAACCCGGTGTGAATCCGGGACTGCCCCGCAGCGGTATGTGGGAACGAAAGCCGTCACCACGCGAGTGGTCCAGCACTGGACGCAGCGGCGTCCGGGAAGCGACGGCCGGTAGGTGCGAGTTGGGCGCCCACGAGTCCGAAGACCTGCCCGTGGTACGCGCGCCGACGGCGCGCGTGAGTCCGGGCCTCGCGGGATGGGCACGACCGAAACGCGGCTTTCTCGCGTGCTCGGACTCGGTGGACGAGCTCGCGAGGAGAGAGCTGTGACCGATATCGGCACCACGGTGCTGGGCTACCCGAGGATCGGCCCGGACCGAGAACTCAAGCGCGCCCTGGAACGCTACTGGGCGCACAAGATCGACGAAGCCGCGTTGCGGGAAACCGGCCGGGAACTGCGGGAACGAACCTGGCGTGACCTGGCATCCGCGGGGTTGGACTCCATTCCGTCCAACACGTTCTCGCACTACGACCAGGTACTCGACACCGCCGAGCTGTTTGGCGCGCTGCCCGAACGGTTCACCCGCCTCGGGCTGTCGCCGCTGGACACGTACTTCGCCGCAGCTCGTGGCGTCCAGGACGCGCCCGCGCTGGAGATGACGAAGTGGTTCGACACCAACTACCACTACCTTGTCCCGGAAGTCGGTCCGGACACGACGTTCACCCTCGCCGGGACCAAGCCGGTCGACGAGTACCGCGAGGCGAAGGCGCTGGACATCGAAACGCGGCCGGTGCTGGTGGGGCCTGTGACGTTCCTGCTGCTGGCGAAGTCCACGACCAAGGACTTCCGGCCGCTCGACCTGCTCGACACGCTGCTGCCCCGCTATGTCGAGCTGCTGCGACGGCTGCATGCCGAGGGCGTCGAGTGGGTGCAGCTCGACGAGCCGGCGTTCGCCGCGGACCGCACCGAGGCCGAGCTGAACGCGCTGATCCGCACCTACCACTGGCTTGCCGACGAGAGCGAGCGGCCGAAGATCCTCGTCGCCGGCTACTTCGGTCACCTGGGGCGTGGGCTCGGCGTGCTGGCCCGTTCCCCGATCGAGGCGGTGGCCGTCGACCTGGTCACCGACGGATCCTTTGTGGACGCCGTGGCGGCAGAGCCGGCCTTGCGTGACAAGGAGGTCCTGGCCGGAGTGGTGGACGGGCGTAACGTTTGGCGGACCGACCCGGACCGCGCGCTCGCCCACGCCGCCACCTTGATGGGTGTGGCGGGCAAGGTGAGCGTCTCGACGTCGTGCTCGCTGCTGCACGTGCCCTACGACGTCGAGCGTGAGGCCGGGCTGCACTCACGGCTCAAGGGCTGGCTCGCCTTCGCCCGCCAGAAGGTCGACGAAGTCGTGCTGCTCGGCAAGGCACTGCGCGGCGACGACGTCGAGCTTTCCTCTGCGCGGCAGGCGATCGCGGACCGCAGGGCGGCGACCGCGCTCGCCGACGAGGAGGTCCGCGCCCGGATCGCGGCGATGCGGCCCGAGGACGCCGTTCGCGCGCCGTACGCCGAGCGCGCCGCGGCACAGCAGGCCGCGCTCGGACTGCCGCCGCTGCCGACCACGACGATCGGCTCATTCCCGCAGACCACCGAGGTCCGCAAGGCTCGTGCGGCGCACAAAGCGGGCACCCTCGACGAGGCCGCATACGGGTCGGCGATGCGTACCGAGATCGAGCGCGTGGTCCGGCTGCAGGAGGACCTCGGCCTGGACGTGCTGGTGCACGGCGAACCCGAGCGCAACGACATGGTGCAGTACTTCGCCGAACTGCTCACCGGATTCGCCACAACCGCGCATGGCTGGGTGCAGTCCTACGGCTCGCGCTGTGTTCGCCCGCCGATCCTCTACGGCGACGTCTCCCGTCCGGCGCCGATGACTGTGGCCTGGGCCCGCCACGCCCAGAGTCTCACACCCAAACCGGTCAAGGGGATGCTCACCGGCCCGGTCACGATCCTCGCCTGGTCGTTCGTCCGCGACGACCAACCCCTTGCCGACACCGCCCGGCAGGTCGCGCTCGCCGTTCGTGACGAGGTCCACGACCTGGAAGCGGCGGGCATCCGGATCATCCAGGTCGATGAGCCGGCACTGCGCGAACTGCTGCCGCTGCGTAAAGCCTGCCACGACGAGTACTT
The DNA here is from genome assembly GCF_039542405.1 of Amycolatopsis dongchuanensis. Taxonomy (NCBI): domain Bacteria; kingdom Bacillati; phylum Actinomycetota; class Actinomycetes; order Pseudonocardiales; family Pseudonocardiaceae; genus Amycolatopsis; species Amycolatopsis dongchuanensis. The sequence continues at coordinate 66,600 of NZ_BAABIB010000120.1, read as the reverse complement.
CGCCTGGGCGGTGTCGGCCTTCCGGCTGGCGACCTCGGGGATCGCCGACTCCACCCAGATCCACACGCACATGTGCTACTCGGAGTTCGGCGAGGTGCTGCCCGCGATCGACGCGCTCGACGCGGACGTCACCAGCATCGAAGCGGCGCGCTCGAAGATGGAGGTGCTCACCGACCTCTCCGCCGCCGGCTTCGGCCGCGGTGTCGGGCCGGGCGTGTACGACATCCACTCCCCACGCGTTCCGGACGTCGAGGAGGTCTGCACCTTGCTGCGCACAGCCGTCGCCACGGTGCCTGCGGACCGGTTGTGGGTCAACCCGGACTGCGGCCTGAAGACCCGCGGCTACGCCGAGGTCGAATCCGCGCTGCGCAACCTGGTCGCCGCCTCGCGCGCGGTCCGGAAGGAGTTGGTGTGAGGGGCAAGCCGACGTCGGCGTCGAGGCTGACGCTCTCGCAGATCATGGATGACCACGACACCAACCTCATGGGCACCGTGCACGGCGGGGTGCTCATGAAGCTGGTCGACTCGCTCGCAGGCGTGGTTTCGGCCCGGCACTCCGAGGGCGCGTCGGTGACCGCGGCGATCGACGAGATGGTGTTCCGCGTGCCAGTCCGGGTCGGAGACGTGCTGCACCTGCACGCCCAGGTCAACTGGACCGGCCTCACGTCGATGGAGGTCGGCGTGCGCGCCACCGCGGACCGCTGGGACCGCTCGGTGCCACCGGTGCACGTGGCCTCCGCCTACGTCGTGCTGGTCGCCGTCGACGACGACGGCCGGCCGCGTGCGGTACCGCCGATCGTGCCGGAGACCGACGAAGACCGTCGCCGCCACGCCGAGGCCGGGATCCGCCGCGCCCATCGGCTTGCCCGGCGCGCCGCGATCACCGCATCGCGTACCGTCGCCTGAACCCCTTGGTGTGCGGGGTACTCCCCGCACACCAAGGACCAAGCGCACGTCCTGCGCATCGTCGACAAGCCGGTTCGCGAACCCGCCGGCGAGGTCCGCATCCGGATCGAGGCCTTCGACGTCAACCGGCTCGACGAGCTGACGCGCTCGGGCTCCTCGCCGCGGCCCGTCCGGTTGCCACACGCCCGCCTGGGCTGCGAGGGAACGGGCACCATCGACACCCCCGGCCCCGGCGTCGACGAGTTCGCCATCGGCGACGCGGTGGCGTACTCCACCGCCTACGGTCGAGGAGCTGTTCCCCGCCGGGATGCTGGACGCGATGTTCGACGCCTACCTGCATCTGGTCGGCCGGCTGGCGGACTCCGACTGGACCGGCTCGGCTCAGGCGCAGCTTCCCCCGCTACAAGCGCAAACACGGCTGCGGGTGAACGACACGGCTGAACCGCAGGACGAGACCCTGCTGGACGTACCGTTCTTCCGCCACGCCGCCTGCGCGCCCGGTGCCCCGGCGGTGCTCGGCGCGTCGGGCGAGGTGCTGTCCTACGGCGAACTGGCCGAGCGCCCGCTGGGGGTCGCGGGGAAGCTCCGCGACCAGGGCGTCGTGCCGGGGACCGGGTCGCGGTCTGCCTGTCCAAGGGACCGGACCAGGTCGTGGCCGTGCTCGGGGTGTTCGCCGCCGGCGCGGCGTACGTACCGGTGGGCGTCGACCAGCCCGCCGCGCGCCGGGACCGCATCCTCGCCACCGCCGGAGTCCGCGTGGTGCTCGACGATGTGGCGTACACCGCTGCACATTGCGGACACGCGGGAGCAGGCTGTCGCCGAGTTGCGCGAGACGATGCCGGGCTGGCCGGCGGACGGCCTGGCGGGCTACCACTTCGTTCGCGTTCTCCTGCCTGTGGTCAGCCCTGACGAGCCTTGTAGCGGGGATTCTTCTTGTTGATCACGAAGACCTTGCCGTGTCGCCTGACGACCTGAGCACCGGGCTTGTTCTTGAGCGAGCGCAGAGACTTCCGCACCTTCAACGCATCCTCCAGGAGGCAGGGTCGGCCAGCCGTCAACAGGCTAGTTATTGATAACCGTTTTCAACAGTATCACGAGTGGTCTTCCGGGCGTCAGGTGGTGTGGCCGGCCCCTCGGTCGTCGGCGCCACTTCGATATCGGGCTCTCCGTTCAGCAGAGCGGAGAGGAGGCGGATCAGAGCGGCGTTGTGTGCCGTGCGCCAGGCGAAACCCGGGCCGCGAAACCGGTAGGCTCCGCCCGCGAAGATCACGAAGTTCGGTCACGCCTGCGTGCGGGTGGAGCACGCGGACGGCATTCTCGTGATCGACCCCGGGGAGTGGACCGAACCGGAAGCCGTTGCCGGAGCGGACGGGTCCTCGTCACGCACGAGCACTTCGACCACATCGACGTGCGCCACCTGGCCGGGCTCGACGTCCCGGTGTGCGCACCGGCGGGGGCCGACATCCCCGGTGCCGACTTCATCGAGGTCTCCGACGGTGACGACTTCGTGGCCGCGGGATTCCCGGTGACCGCGATCAGCAGCGAGCACGCGACGGTCTACGGAGGGCAACCCGTCTGCCCGCACCTCGGTTACCTGCTGGCCGATGCGCTCTACCACCCCGGTGACGCACTACGAGTGTCCGGCCGTCCCGTGCGGACGTTGCTCCTGCCCGTCCACGCCTCGTGGCTCAAGCTCGCGGAGGCCGTGGATTTTGCCGCCGCCGTTCAACCGCAGGTCTCACTGGGGATCCACGATTCCTGCCCGCCGAACCGAAGAACCTCGAGATCTGGCTGCCACAAGCCGAGATCACCGAGCTGATCGCCCTGCGCACCGACGCCCCGGTCGACGCTCCCACGCCGCCCGGCCGACGATGGCTGCACCACGGCAGCTCGCTGAGCCACTGCGCCGAGGCCGCGAGCCCCACCGGAACCTGGCCCGCCATCGCCGCCCGGCTCGCCGGCGTCGAGCTGACCAACCTGGGCTTCGGCAGCAACGCACTGCTCGACCCCTTCGTCGCCCGCGCCATCCGCGACGCCGGCACCGACCTCATCAGCCTCAAGATCGGCGCCAACCTCGTCACCAGCGACCTGATGCGACTGCGCGCGTTCGGCCCGGCCGTGCCCGGCTTCGACGCCACCACCCTGCGCTTCCGCACCCTCGGCACTCCGGACGACCTGGGCCACGGGCGGCTCAGCCTCAGGATCGTCCGCGACGAACTCGCCCGCATCACAACCGAACGAGCCGACCCCCACCTCCACTACCTCGACGGCCGCACCCTCTACGGCCACCAGGACTTCGCCGAACTCCCACCGCCCGACGGGCTCCATCTCGACGACGCCGGCTACCAGCGCGTGGGAGAGCGCTTCGCCCAATTCGCCTTCAACGGCCCCTTCGCATGAACCTCGACAGCCGCCGCCCAGCCCACCCACTACGCGGACACGCCGGCATCGAGTCGACAACGGCGAGAGTGTCGCCACGTGGTGCCGCCTTCCGTTTGGCTGCGCGAGGGTTGGTCCCGCAGTGTCTACTCGGGATCGGGATTGAACAACCGTTCACCATCGTTCCCGCCGAGCAGCGGCATCGGTGGTGCCGAGATCGGTTTGAGGCACTGGGTCGTCCTGCCTTCCGCCACGGATGGTCTGGTAATGGTTGACCTGGTGCGTGATGCGGGTCAGCCGGAGGGCGTCGGCACGCTTGTCGCGCAAGCACTAGAGGGTGTGATCGATGCCTTCGATCTCACCGAATCCGCAGATCAGGCATATACCGAGCTCCTCCACTGTGGATTGCCGTCACCTTGATCAACGGCACTTGGTGCGGTCAACTGAACACTCGCGTCGACCAGGCGGATGTCGTGCTCGCGGAGCAAGGGAAAGAGTGCAGTGCTGGACCAGTCTTCCGGCGGTGCTCCGGTCGGTGAGTAGTTGTAGCCCAGGCTCCAGACGGCGAGAGCGTCGGAACGGTGTCGTTCGCTGGTCCGGATCCTGGCCGAAGAGTTCCTCTACGCGCACGGTCTGGCTCAGCGAAGCCCACCGCACCGCAGCCCTCCGCGACCTTCGTCGCCGACACCTACGCCGCCGTGCGCGGCTTCGCAGTCGGGCGTGCATCGCGTCCGGTTCGGTGCCGGGTCACGCCGGTTGCTGTGCCTGACCGTCCAGGAGCTTGGTGAGCAACGCCTGCAGCTGCCGGCGTTCGGATGCGGTCAAGGAGCTCAGCAGCTCGTCCTGAACGGCGTCGGAGTGCTGCTGGATCTCGGCCAGGTACGTCAGGCCGGCGTCCGTCAGGACCACGATGTTGCGACGCCGGTCGGCGGGATCGGTCTCCCGCCGGATCCGGCCGGTCTTGTCGAGGCGGTTGACGACGCCGTTGACGTCGTTGCGATCCATGCCCAGGAGACGGCCGATGTCGGCCTGGCTCAGCGGCCCGCGGTCGTCGAGCGCGGCCAGGACCGCGTAGTCGGCCCGGGCAGTCAGGGGCAACCCCCTCGCGAACAGCCGCGCGCCCAGCGTCGAGACCTTGCTCACCTGCCAGCTGACCAGCGCTTGCAGCCTGACCGGGATTCGCGTGCCGTCATTCGTCTCGTCCACCCCGCCAGCATATCCGTTGGGCTTCCCAACGGTTGGTGTATGGTCGAATGGTGGTCGTTGGGAGTCCCAACGACCTGACCCGAGGAGGCCGCGTGGTGTCCACGAACCACCACAAGCTCGACGTTCACGACCTGTCCGGCAGACGGGTGCTGGTCCCGGGCGGAACCGGCGGAGTGGGAGAAGGTGTGGTCCGCAGGTACCTGGCCGCCGGCGCCGACGTGGTCGTGCCGACCAGGACCGAACAGCGCGCGGAGGAGTTCCGCAAGGTGCTCGGTGATGCCGCGACGGCCCGCCTGCACCTGGTCGTGCACGACTACACGTCCTTCGCCGGTGCCGAGGGACTGGCCACGGAGATGGCACGCAACCTCGGCGGCATCGACGATGTCGTCGCCCCGATCGGCGGCTTCTGGTCCGGTCGCCGTCTGTGGGAGATCGATGAGTCCGATTGGCAAACGGCGTTCGTCGGGCTGGCGACCGCGCACGCGGCCGTCATGCGGGCGTGCGTGCCGCACCTGAGTCCCTCGGGTGCCTACTGCGTGGTCGTGGGCGAGTCCGCGGTGACGCCGGTGCCCACCGCCGGCTTGGTCAGCATGGAACAGTCGGCGCTGCTGATGATGCAGCGGGTGCTGACAGCCGAGCTCGGCGGTGATCGCCGCGTGTTCGCCTTGGTGCTCGGCCCTGTCCGCACCCGTTCCGCGACCGCCGCCGGCCCGGGCTGGGTCACCGCGGACGAGGTCGGCGACGTCGCTGTCGCGGCATCGGCGGGAAGCCTGGCGGGTCGGGAAATCCAGCTGCGCGACCAGGGGGACGTCAGCCGGGCGATCGCCGTGCTTCGGAACGGCAGATCGCGCGCCGAGGCCGTGGTCACGATGTCGACCATGCGCCCGAAGCCGGGCCGGGAGAGCGAGCTCCTCGACCTGCTGGGCGAACTGGCCACGCAGATCCGCGCCGAACCAGGGTGCCTGCGCTACTCGGCGCACCTGACGCGTGCTGCCGATCACCCGACGGTGCTGATCCTGATGGAATTCGAGTCGAGCGAGGCGTTCGAGGCGCACAGTGCGCGCATCGCCGAGCAGGTCCCGAGGATAGGCGCGCTTCTTGAGACTCCGCCCGCACCGCCCGCGTTGTTCGGATCGGACATGACCACCGCTTGAGGCTCGTGATCATCGACCGGTGGGCCCTCTTCACCGGAACCGGCGAAGAGGGCCTAGGCGCAGGACGAGAGGCCGGATCGAGGCGGCAGTGCGCGGACGGGCCAGGCTCATGACGCCCGACCACCGGATCCCGGGGTGGCCGCGACCGAAGCCGCCGCCACCCCGCGCCGTGACCGGCCGGGCCGGTCGCCAGGTCCAGGTCGATCACCGGGGCTCGGTCGTCTGCCTCTCGATTGGGCGGGGGGCCGCTGCGTAGAACTCGGCCGGGTCCTGGGCGAGGCCCGCCTTGACGGTGCGGCTCCACTCGTCCACCAGGACTTCGACGACGCCGTCCGCCAGTCCGTCGAGAGCGGCCCCGACGACTTCGCTCGGCTTGAGCTTGGCCCCGTCGTAGTCGCTCGTCATGTCGGTGTCGGCGGTGCCGAGGTGCACGCCCAGCACCTGCGTGCCCTGATCGGCGAGCTCGACGCGCGTGCCGGCGGTCAGGCTCCACTCCGCCGCCTTCGCGGCCGAGTACGACGTGGCCCCGCCCCAGGAGAACCAGGACAGTACCGACAGGACGTTGATGATGGCCCCGCCCTCGTTGCGGCCGAGGATGTCGGCGAAGGCGCGGGTGACGGCCAAGGTGCCGAAGAAGTGGGTTTCCATCTCCCGGCGCACCTTGGCCAGATCGCCTCGGATGAGGTTCTGGCCGGTCGCGATGCCCGCGTTGTTGACGAGCAGGGTCACGTCCCCCGCCTGCTGGGCGGCCCGCTCGATGCTCTCCCGGTCGAGCAGGTCCAACGCCAGGGGCACGACGCCCGGCGTCGTGATGGTGCTGGTGTCGCGCGCGGCGGCGTATACCTTCTTGGCGCCCCGCTCCCTCAGCTGCTCGACGAACTCCCGGCCGAGGCCGCGGTTCGCCCCGGTGACCAGGGCGACCGATCCCACGATGTCCACAATGGCGTCCTTTCCTGTGGTGGTTCCGATCGCACGCTAGAATCTGACACGTATGTCAGGTTCAATGAGAAGTGGCGGAGGTCATAGTGTCCGAAGTGGATTCGAGGATGCGCATCGGCGAGCTGTCCGCCCGCACGGGCGTCAGCATCCGCTCGCTCCGGTACTACGAGCAGCGCGGCCTGCTGACCTCCACTCGGACGACGGGCGCACATCGGTTGTACAACGCGGACGCGGTGGCCCGTGTGCGCTTGCTGCGCCAGCTGTTCGACGCAGGCCTGTCGAGCGAGACGATCGCCGCGCTGCTGCCGTGCGTCGACACCCCCTCGGAGGACATCACCGTGGAGACGCTGGAGGTGATGCGAAACGAGCGGGAGCGGATCGATGCGCAGATCTCCGCCCTGCTCACCACTCGCGACCACCTCGACGCACTGATGGCCAGGGCCGCGGACCACCTCGCCCGGCAGCGGGGAGACGCACTCGCCGCCACGGCCTGAGCACCTCCCCGGGCTTCAGACCGGCTCCGGCCGCGATGGCGAGCGAGGCGGCGCTGTGCCGGAGTTTGTGCGGGGTCAGTCCCTCCACGTTGAGCTTGGCTGCCTTGACCGCCGCGTTGAACTCGCGCACCCGACAGTTGTTCGCCTGCAGGGAGTGGCCTCGTGCGGTGCGGAACACCAGCTCGTTGTCCGGCCGGTTGCCGATGACTCGCTTCAGCTCGGGCACCAGGGAGGCCGGGATCGGCACGGTGCGCCGCTTGCCGGTCTTCGGCAGGCCCTCATGCTGGACGCCGTTGACCTCGTAGAAGGTCGTCGCGATCCGCAGGCGCCTCTTCCCTGCCGCGGCGAGGACGCTGTCCTGGCCCTCGATCACCGCGGTCCGGACGGCCTGGGGACAAGGACAGCCCGCGCTCGGCCCCCGCGCGGCCGAGGTCGGTGATGACGGCGGCCTGCGCTCCGGCAGCGGCCGGCTTGTGGGCCGGCGCGGCGCCAGTCACGACCGCGACCGCCTCCTGCGGGCGGAACGGGATCCCCGCGGTGTCCGCACCCGATAGTCCGACATCCTGGCTCGCCTGGTGCGACGCCAGAACGCGATCGTCGTGTCGGGCCACAGGACGGTGTTGCGCCCGGAGCGGGGGTCCTGGTACCAGCTGCGGCAGCCGCCGGTCTGCCACACCGTGCCGGCCATGCGGGAGTCGAGCCAGTCGTTGAACGAGTCCTGCACCTCGGGCCGGACCTCCATGCACTCGGCTCCCCGTCGCCGGAGCTTGCGGAGGCTGTCGACGATGTAGCGGGCCTGCGACTCGATCATGAACACCTGCGAGTTGTGGCCCAGTCCGGTGTTCGGCCCGACCATGAGGAACATGTTCGGGAACCCGGCGACGACGGTGCCGAGGTAGGCCTGGTTCCCTTTGCTCCAGGCCTCCGCGAGGGTGAGGCCGTCGCGGCCGACGATGTCGATGCGAACGGTGTTCTGGGAGTCGAAGCCGGTGCCGTAGATGAGAACATCGGCTGTGGTTTCCGCGCCGTCCTCCCCGACGATGGCGCGGGGCCGGACCTCGGCGACCCCGCCCCGGCGCACGGCGACGTGCGGCCGCGTCAACGCGGGGTACCAGTCGCTGGAGATCAGGAGACGTTTGCAGCCGATGGTGTAGTCCGGGGTCACGATCTCGCGCAGTTCCGGGTCCGGCACCTGCTTCTGGATCAGCCGACGCGCGAGTACGGCGGTCTTCTCCATCGCGGCCGGGTCGGTGACGAAGCCCGCGGCTCGGTTCTCGTGGATCCAGAACAGCCGCTCCCGCACCCACCAACGGTAGGGCGGCACCCAGCGCGCCAGCCTGCGATGCCGCTCGTCGAAAGGACGGTCCGCCTTCGGCACGATCCACGGCGGGGTTCTCTGGAAGATCGTCAGGGCGGCGACCTGATCGACGATCGCGGGCACGAACTGGATGGCGCTGGCACCCGTGCCGATGACCGCGACTCGTTGACCGGTCAGATCCACGTCGTGGCGCCAGGTCGCCGAATGGAACACCGGGCCGTCGAAGGTCTCCACGCCGGGCAGATCCGGATAGGCCGGATGGTGCAGAGGCCCGACCGCGCAGATCAGGAACCGCGCGCGATAGCTGTCCCCGGTCGAGGTCAGGATCTCCCAGCGGCCGTCCGCTTCGACCCAGCGTGCCCGCTGCACGCGCTGCCCGAACCGGGTGCGGTCGATCAGACCGCGACGCCGGGCGACGCCACGCAGGTAGTCCAGGATCTCCGGCTGGCCGGCGAACAGCCGGGTCCAGTCCGGTTTCTGGTCGAACGAGTAGGAGTACAGCGGCGAGGGGATGTCGCAGCCACAGCCGGGATAGCTGTTGTCCCGCCAGGCCCCGCCGACGTCGTCGGCGGCTTCGAGGATCCGGATGGAACGCACACCGGCCTTGTCGAGCAGCGCCGCGACACCGAGCCCGCTGAACCCGGCGCCGACGATCACCACATCGACGTGGTTGACGGCCGGCACCTCGATCCTGGCCCCGGTCGCCTCGGCTGCGGAGGTCATCGAGCTCCTTCTGTGGGCGCCGAACCCTCGATGAGCCGGCGTTTGAGGACCTTCCCGGACGGGTTGCGGGGAAGTTCACTGGCGAAGCGGATTTCGGCGGGCACCTTGTAGTCGGCGAGCGAAGCGGCGGCATGGGCGCGCAACGACTCCACGGTCGGCGTGTGGCCTGGCCGTGCCACGACGACCGCACACACCCGCTCGTCGAAGATCGGGTCGGGTACCCCGACGACGGCCACCTCGGCCACGTCCGGGTGGGCGGCGAGGACGGTTTCCACCTCGAGGCTGTAGATGTTCTCACCACCCCGGATGATCATGTCCTTCAGCCGGTCGAGGACACGCACGAAACCGTCGGCGTCGACGCTGCCCACGTCTCCGGTGTGCAGCCAGCCGTCGACGAACGTCGAGGCGGTGGCGTCCGGGTTGTTCCAGTAACCGCCGACGACCACGGGCCCCCGGACACACAGCTCGCCGACGGTGTCTCGGACATCCCGCGGCCGGCCGCCCTCGACGGAAATCGCGACTTCGACCCCGGCGACCGGCTTCCCGACGGTTGCGGTGTGGGAGAGGTACTCCTCGCCTTGGGTGTAGGTGACGATCGAGGTCGCCTCCGTCAGTCCCCACACGTTGCCGAGTTCGAGCCCGGGCAGTCGCCGGGAAACCTCGGCGGGGAACGCCTCGGGCACCGCGGAGCCGCCCATGACGAACAGGCGCAACGCGGACAGGTCGGAGGCGGTGTCCTCGGCCTTGAGCAGGATGAGCCGGAGCATCGCGGCGACTCCTGCGAAGAACGTGATCCGTTCGCTGGTCACCAGCTCCACCGCGGTCTCGGCCTTGAACGCGGGGGTGAACACGCAGCACGCCCCCGCGGTGAAGAAGCCGAGGAACTGGGAGACGGTCCCGGTCGCGTGGAACATCGGCGCCGCGATCAACGTCCGCTCGCCCACAGCCGCCCCGAGCCGCTCCTGCACGGTCCCCGCGTTGAACAGCAGGTTCGCGTGCGTGTGCATGGCCCCCTTGGGGCGGCCGGTCGTCCCCGACGTGTAGAGCAGGTGCGCCGTGTCGTCCAGGGTACGAGCGTGCCCCGGCAGCGTGCCCGGATCGACCTCTTCTCCGGTACCGGCCTCGGCCAGGAGAACGTCCGTGGTGACGATCCGGTCGGCGAACGCCGTCGGCACGCGGGCCGCGAGGGTGCCATTCGTGACGATCACCGTGGCACCGCTGTCGGTGAGGATGTGTTCGAGTTCCGGCTCGGCCAGCCGGGTGTTCACGAGCACGACGATCGCCCCGGCAAGTTGTGCGCCGCAGTAGCCGATCGCGTACTGCCAGCAGTTGGGCAACAGGATCGCGACGCGATCGCCCGGCGCGACCCCCCGGGTCAGGAGCCTGGCCGCGACGACGGCGGCGCGGCGCAGGGCGTCCTGGTGGGTGATCCGCACGGGCCCGTCCACCAGCGCCTCCCGCGTGCCGTGGACGCCCGCGACTTCGACGAACTTCGCCGCCAGGTTGCGTGTTGCCATCACCGCCGCCCTTCAAGGATCCTGTCGCGCAGGGCCTCGTCGCCGTCCCGCAGGATTTCGGTCTCGATCCGGTGGCCCGTGGCCGGGCACAGGTACTCGCGGTAGCGCTCGGGTCCCGGCTCCCGCACGGGCCGTTCGAGAACCGCGCCCGGCACCCGGCCCGACCCACGCATGATCCGCAGGGCGTCCTCGTGACCGGCCGTCGTGACCAGGCCCACCCGGGCACCCGCTCGCTCGAGCACGGCGTTCGTGTCGTGACCGAACCGGCTGGTCCGCGTCAGCAGAGTGGACAGGTCGAGCCCCTCGGCGTCGGCGAGCCGACCGGGCCCGGTCAGCACGCCGGACACCGGATCGTCCTTTGTGGACGATCCTTTTCCGGTGTGGTGGTTGCCGTTCTGGTCGACGAGTACGCAGTCGGTGAATGTGCCACCGATGTCCACCCCGATGCAGTACACCCGCAACTCCTGATTCTGAAGACCGAGAAGGGATCAGCGGTAGAACCCGCCGAGGGTCAGGCCGGCGCCTCCGTCGAGGCGCAGGATCTGGCCGGTCGTGTAGCCGGCGGCCGGGGAAAGCAGATACAGGACCGAGCCGACCACCTCGCCCAGGGTGGCGACCCGTTTCAGCGGCACCGAGGCGAGCAGCCTGTCCCGTGCCGAGGCCGGCATCGCGAGCACTTTCGGGGTCGCGAACAGCCCGGGCGCGACCGCGTTCACCCGGATCCCGTCCGAAACCCACTCGGCCGCCAGACTTCTGGTCAGGCCGAGCACACCCGCCTTCGCGGCCGCGTAGGACGCCTGGCCGGGCAAACCGTCCTGCGCGGCGATCGAGGACAGGAAGACCAGCGACGACGTTCCCGCCGCCTTCAACGCGGGATACGCGGCCTGCGCCACGACGAACTGCGCCAGGAGGTTCGCCTCGACATCGGCCCGGAAGGCCGCCAACGGGAAGGTGTCCGCCCGATGGATCGTGTCCACGATTCCCGCGCCGCCGACCAGGGCGTCGATCCCGCCGAGCAGGTCCGCGGCCTCCTCGACAGCGTGCCGCGCGGCGGCGTCGTCGGTGAGATCGGCTTCGATGAGCGGCACGCCCGACGTGCCCGTCGTGCCGGGCCGGTCGATCCCGGCCACGGTGACGTCGAGGCCGGCCAGCACTGAGGTGAGCTCGCGACCGAGACCACCGGCGGCACCGGTGACCACCACGCGGCTACCCACGGAAGGCGTCGTCGACCATGCCGAACCCCACTCTGCCATCCGTCACACCCTTGTCATCAGGCTGGTGTCGATCGCACGATCGACACGACACTAGGACGGCATCCGCCGGGCGGTCAAGGGGTTTCGCCGATGTGTCGATCAGCCGGTCGGCATACGACTGGTTTCGATTACCATCGGCGACCTTGATGTTCGCAGGAGGGCACGTGCATGGCCAGGAAGAAGTCGCTCGACAACGGACCCGTGCTGCGGGGGCGGATCCTCGAAGAGGCCAGTCGGCTCTTCTACGAACGGGGCTACGCGGCCACGTCGATCCGGGACATCGCGGACGCGGTGGACATCTCGTCGTCGACGATGTACCACCATTTCGCGAACAAGCAGGACGTGCTGCACGCCATCGTCTCGCGGTTCATGACCGACTTCGTCGACGCAACCGTCCCGGTACTCCGCGACCCCGCGTTGAGTCCGACCGAGCGCATCCGGCGGGCGGTCTGCCTGCACATCGAGATCAGCGATGACCGCCGCCCCGAGCTCCTCGTCGGCAACCCCATCCGGTACGCGCTCAACCCGAAGCAGAAGGAACAGGGCATCAAACTGCAGTCCGCCTACCACGACGCGGTGCGGGACACCATCGAGGAAGGCTGCCGCAGCGGAGAGTTCAGCGTCCGGGACGTCTCCATCACGACCATGGCTGTGCTCGACATGCTCAACGGCGTCCGCGAATGGTTCGCCCCGAGCGGGCCCCTCACGCGATCCGAACTCATCGATCGCTACGTCGAGATCGTCATGACCGTGCTGGGTGCGCGGTCCGCGCGGTAGCCGCCCACCACGGTGCTCTTGACCGCCGGACGATCGCGGCTACAGTGTCGATCGGTCAATCGACACAAGCGGGCCGCTTACGGCTTCAAGGAGGAAGCGATGACCGGTTCACCCAGTCCTCTCGTTCTGGTTCACGGCTTTTACCACGGATCGTGGTGCTGGAGCGAAGTCGTGCTCGAGCTCGCGGCGAGCGGCCGGATCGCAGTCGCGGTCGACGTGGCCGGTCACGGCCTTCGCGCCCGCCTGCCGCACGCGGCGAACGTACGTCCCTTCGACTCGGCCGCGTTCGCCAGCGAACCGTCGCCGATCGCCGAGGCGGGTCTCGACGCGGCCGCCGACCTGCTGATAGAGCAGATCACCCGGGTCGGTCACGGGGCCCCGGTGACCGTCGTCGCGCACAGCATGGGCGGCGCCGTGCTGACCCGTGCGGCTGAGCAGGCACCGCAGCTCATGGCCCACCTGGTGTACCTGACCGCGTACATGCCCGCATCGGGTGTGCCGTGCATTGCCTACCCATCGCTGCCGGAAGCACGGGAAAGCCAGTTCATGCCCCTGCTCGCCGGTGACCCGCTGGCCATCGGCGCGATGCGCGTGGACACCGGCACCGACGACCCCCGGCTCCGCGCCGGCATCCGACAAGCCTTCTACGGCGATGTCGACGAACACGTCGCCGCGGCCGCCACCGCGCTCCTCAGTTGCGACGCGCCGACCGCGATGGCCACCGAGAGCACCACCCTCACCCAGAGCGGCTGGGGGTCGATCGGCCGCACCTTCGTGACGTGCAGCCAGGACCGCACGATCCCGCTCGCCTTGCAACGACTGTTCATCACTCAGGCCGACGAGGCGTTCCCGGCCAACCCGACGCGCGTGGTCGAGCTGGAGTGCTCACACGCGCCATTCCTGTCGATGCCCGGCAAGGTCGCGGAGATTGTCGCGACCCTCCCTTGAGCAACAGCTGAAATACCCTGCCCTGCCGGTGATCTCATTGGCTCACCCGAGAACATGATGGCCAGGGCCAGCAACTGAAACCGCGACACACCCGGCAGCATCCCAGTCAACAACCACCATCATTGTCAGACACGTCCTAGGGCACGAGCACGAATCGCCCGACCACAGAACCCGAGCGAAGCTCGTCCATGGCTTGGGGGGCTTCGTGCAATTCGCGGGTGTGTACCGGGATGTCGGGAAGTCCGTGGGTGCGGACGAGGGTAACGAGCTCACGCAGTTCATCGAGTTTCCCGATATAGGAACCTTCGATGCTGATTGAGCGCATTGGTATGAGCGGTACCTGCACTCGGGTGTCTCCGCCGAGTAGGCCGGCGATCACAATGCGGCCTCCCTTTTCGATCAGCCGGTAAGACTGGGCGAACGTTGCTCCGGCTCCAACGACGTCGAGAATCGCCAGCACCGGCCCACCGACGGCGGCTCGGATCTGCTCATCGGCGTCCCTGTCCGTTGGGTCGATCGCCGCCCGCGCTCCCGCCGCAAGGGCGGCGGACCGGCGTTCGGGGTCGATCTCGACGACGACGGGACGGGCCTTGCCCATGACGGCGAGCAGACCCACGGCCATCAGTCCGAGCCCGCCCGCACCGAAGATCACCAGTGGCTCCTCGTCGAGTTCGCTGCCGAACTTTCCGATCGCACTGTAGGTGGTCAGCCCAGAGCAGGTCAGCGGGGCGGCCCGGGCAGGGTCGAGGTCTCCGAGGTCGATGAGGTAGCGCGAGTGGGGCACGAGCACATGCTCGGCGTATCCACCGTCACGGTTGACTCCAAGAAAACGGGAATTGCTGCAAAGGTTTTCGTACCCGCGAACGCATCGCGGACAATCACCGCAACCCACCCATGGGCATACAAGGACGTTCTGTCCGATCGTTGCGCCGGTGGCGTCTTCTCCACGCGCCACGACGACGCCGGAGATTTCATGGCCCGGTGTCACCGGGAAGGTGACCCGTTGTCTGAACGAGAGGTGCTCGCCGCCACCGAGGTCGTAGTAGCCGTCCTGCAGATGCAGATCGCTGTGGCACACCCCCGCTCCGGTGACTCGAACGAGGACTTCGGATCCGGTCGGGGCGTCGATTTCGTGCTGTGTCAGCGTCGGCGGGGTACCGAAGTCGTGGAGCTGAATGGACCGAGTACGGTAGGCGGTCATCTCGTCCTTCGAAGAGCTATTGATCGGAGGGTGCGGGCAGGTGGATTCTCACGCGACGTGATTGATGTACTTGTGGTGCTGGTATCCATCGAGGCCTTCGTATCCGCCCTCGTAGCCGTATCCGCTGTCCTTGAGGCCACCAAAGGGGGCTTCGATGCTGGAGACGGAGAAGGAGTTGATGCCGATGCCGCCGGCCTGCAGTTCTTCGCCCATGGCCATGGCGGTGTCGGCGGACTGTGTGAAGACGTATCCGGCCAGTCCCACGTCCAGGCGATGCGCCTGGGCGAGTGCGTCTTCCACATCAGTGAAGGAGTTGACCAGGGCGACGGGGCCGAATGGCTCTTCGTTCATGGCTCGGGCGGTGATGGGCGCATCGGCGATCAGGGTGGGCTGGAAGAAGTTGCCGGTGGTACCGATGCGGTTGCCGCCGGTGACGATCTCAGCTCCCTGTGCTGCGGCGTCATCGACGAGTTCGCCGACTGCGACGAGGCGACGACTGTTGGCCAATGGACCCATCTGCACGCCGGGATCCAGGCCTTCGCCGACTTTGAGTTCGGACATGGCCTGGCCGAAGCGGGCCACGAACTCATCACGGATGGATTCGTGGACGATGAAACGGGTGGGGGAGGTGCAGACCTGACCGGCGTTGCGGGTCTTTCCGGCGACGCAGGCGGCGACGGTTTTATCGAGGTCGGCGTCGGCAAAGATGACGACTGGTGCGTGGCCGCCCAGTTCCATGGTGCTGGGCTTGGCATACTGCGCTGCGAGTCCGGCGAGGTGCCGTCCTACTGTAGTGGATCCGGTGAAGCTGATCTTACGGATCGCCTTCGCGGCAATGAGGTGGCGAGAAATCTCCGAAGGCACACCGAGGACGACGTTGAGGGCTCCGGCGGGAAGGCCGGCGTCGTGCAGAGCTCGCGCGATGGCCACGGTAGGGCTGGGGGTTTCTTCTGCGGGTTTGCTGATAACGGTGCACCCCGCGGCGAGGGCGGCGGCGATCTTGCGGGCGGGCAGCAGGATCGGAAAGTTCCACGGTGTGAGGGCGAGCACGGGTCCCAGCGGCTGATTGATCACCATTTGGCGCTGACCGGAAAATCGTGCGGGCATGGTGCGCCCGTAGGAGCGCAAGGCCTCGGCTGCGAACCATTCAAAGGTTTCGGCGCTGAGGGCGACTTCCAGCTCGGCTTCTGCCAGCGGCTTGCCCTGTTCCCTGGTCAGCTCGCGAGCGATGGATTCGGTGCGCTCACGCAGCAGTGCGGCGGTTTTGTTCAGGATGGCGGACCGCTCGACGGCGCTGGTGCGTGACCATCCGCGGAAGGCTTTGTCGGCAGCGTTCGCGGCGTCGTCAAGATCCTGGACGCTGGCGCGCGGTGTGCTTCCCAGTACCTCATCGGTGGCAGGATTGATGAGATCGTTGACGGTACCCGCGCCGCCGTCCCGCCACTGTCCGGCGATGAACAGCTGAGCCCGCAAGTGATCAGATGCGCTCATGGTGAACCCTCTCGGAGTTGGCGGACGCGGCGGACGGCCCTGTCGGGCTGTGTATGTGGCCAGGACTTGGTGGGTGGTGCGAAGTGATGCACCGGGGGCTAGCCCTCCCGGTTCCGGTATGCGAACTGGTGTGTCTTATATATGAACATCTGAGGACGATAGGCCGACGACTTGTGCCGGGTCAAGTGTCCTCGGCAACGTTCACCTGGGTCTTGTGCTGGTTGGCCCTCGGTCTCGAAACGCTGATCAGGTGTGGTACACAGGTCGCTCGCGAACACCGACTTCACCCGGCTGGCGTCCAGTCGCGGGGGTCGGCTCGTTGACCGCGCTTCGGTGGGGCCGGTGAAGCGTTCTCCGAGCCGGAGACCGGTACGATGCCACTCGATGGCATGGTGCTCAGTTGGTCGGGCGCGGTAGAACACAGCACAGGACAGGAAGACAATGACGGGGCCGACTTCAAGTGGTTCGCAGGAGCACCGGACCGTGTCACGAGTAACCGGAATTCTGGAATTCGTTGCACGATCCGAGAGCAGTGTCAGGCTGGCGGACCTCGTCAACGAGCTCGACGCGCCCCGCTCGTCGATTCACGGACTTGTGCACGGGCTTGTCTCCACCGGGTACCTGCAAGTCGCCGAAGACGGTCGCTACACCTTGGGCAACGCCGTCCGGGCATTGTTGATCAATCCGTCCGCCCAGGACCAGCGTGTACGCGCCGCGATGGAAGCACTTCATCTGGAATTCGACGAGACGGTGACATTGGTGATGTCGGCCGGCGACTATGTCATATATACCGAGGCCATCGAATCCTCACACGTCGTCCGGTACACTCCCGTCCTCGGAGTGCGACGACCCCTGTATCCCACCAGTGCCGGGAAATGCTTCCTCGCCCACGCGCCGGAAAAATACCGCGAAAAATACCTCAATCGCCACATTCCCACCGTCGCCAAACGCTCCCAAGTGCTCGAGGAACTCGAAAAAGTCCGCGTTGACGGCTACGCCGTCAACGCGGGCGAGACCCTTCCTGACCTGCAGGCTGTCTCTGCCCCCGTCTTCGACAACGAACGAGTCTCCGCCGTCATCACCGTCGCCGGACCCATCTCCCGGATCTCCGGCAACATCGACGAGATCATCCGCGAAACCCGCGACACCGCAGCAAGAGCGAGCGTCGGCCGAGAATAGGAGTGGGGGCGGTAGGTGTGTCCTCTGGATCATGTCGCCCCGATCCGCTGCCGATAGAGGGAAGGCATCCTCAACCGCGTCGCTCCAAGCGCTGGCCGCTGCGACAGCACCCCGGCTCGTCAACGGAGTCGTCCGTACCTTCGAAGGCTTGTCCCAACGCGGGATTATCGGGTTGTTCAAGCCTGAGGTAATCGATAAGGATCGGTAACGCGGGAGACCACGCGATCGCCGTGTTCTCCGCCCTCGCGGCCGGTATGGACTTGACCGCGTGTTCCCCCGGGTGCCGCCGCGTTCACGCCGAGCGTCGAACGCGGCCTCGCTGCGCGCGGGTGCACCAAGGAAACCACTCTGATCACTCTCGGTTCAGGACTACCCCGACCCGCCTGTCGCCTCGATGCCCGGAGCATCGGCTATCAGGGCAGGCACCCACGGTTCCGGCCTTTGGCGTTGTCGTTGAGCTTCCTTGCCGGCTATGCCGATCAGACTCGGACCGACCGAGTTGACGTGACGCAGACCATGTCGTAGTCTCCCTGCTGTCCGTATACAAGACGTTAAACAACGTATATACGAACAGATCGACTCGGTGTGGACCCGCCGACGCTTGTCTCCCAGGGGTGCAGGGCATGTGAGCCCAACCGGCCTCGGAAATCCCGAACAGCTGCACGAGCGCGGCACCCAGGCATGTGGAAAGGACGTCACAATGGTCGCTGCCGAAGGCAAGTCCGCGGTCGCGGAAAATCGAAGCCAGGCGGTCGATGTGGATGTGGTCGTGATCGGAGCCGGCTTCGCGGGCTTGCGTCACCTCTATGATCTACGGCAGCAAGGTCTTTCGGCCCGATGCTTCGACGAAGCGCCGGAGATCGGGGGTGTGTGGTACTGGAATCGGTACCCGGGTGCCCGGACCGACAGCCAATCGTGGATCTTTGCCTACTCGTTCTCCGAAGAGCTCCAGAACGATTGGACCTGGAACGAGCGATACACCCCCCAGCACGAGATATACGCCTACCTCAATCACGTCGCCGACAGGTTCGGCCTCCGCGATCAGGTGACACTCGGCACCCGTGTGGCCTCTGCCCGTTACGACGATGAGCGCGAGCTGTGGGTCGTCACCACCGACAGTGGCGAAGAGGTCACCACACGCTTCGTCGTCAGCGCGACCGGACCGCTCTCGGCGGCGTACAAGCCTGATTTCAAAGGGGTCGACGACTTCCGGGGCGAGTGGTACATGACGGCCCGCTGGCCGGAGGATGACGTCGATCTGTCGGGTAAGCGGGTGGCGGTGATCGGAACCGGCGCGAGCGCCGTCCAGCTCATCCCGACGATTGCTCATACCGCTGCCCACGTGACCGTTTTCCAGCGCACCCCCAACTACGTCATACCGGCACGCAACGCGACTCTTCACGAGAACGAGCGTGCGAGTATCCGTGAACGTTATCCCGATATCTGGAAGCGGGCCCGGGAGCAGGTCTTCGGGTTCGACCTCGGCCTGGCCGGGCGGACATTCGATGATGTCACCTCGGAGGAGATGCAACTCATCCTCGAACGGGGATGGGAGATCGGTGGTTTCCATTTTGTGTTCGAGACGTTCGATGACGTGTTCACCGACGAGCGCACCAACGAGGTGGTCTCCGAGTTCATCAGGAACAAGATCCGTACCATCGTCAAGGACGAGGCCACTGCTGAACTGTTGTGTCCCAAGGACTACCCGTTCTGTGGGAAGCGTCCGCCCCTCGGGCACTTCTACTACGAGACCTTCAACCGGGACAACGTCTCACTCGTCGATGTGAGTCAAGAGCCGATCTCGGAGATCACCGAGACCGGAGTCAAGGTCGGCGAGCAGGTGCATGAGGCCGACGTGATCATCTTCGCGACCGGATTCGACGCCGCGACCGGCGCGATCACCCGAATGGACATCCGTGGGCGCGGAGGGGTGTCGATCGCAGACAAGTGGAAGGACGGTCCTTCCACCTATCTCGGGGTAGCCGTCAACGACTTTCCGAACCTTTTCATGATCTTGGGGCCCCACGTGCCGTTCGCGAACGCGCCGGTCGTCATTGAGGACGCGTCCGAGTGGATCGCCAACCTCATCGGATATATGCGCGACCGGGATCTCACGGTGAGCGACGCGTCGGCAGAGGCATCGGACGAGTGGCGCGACACGCTGACGGAAATCCTGAATGACACCGTGGTGGCGAAGGGCCGGAACAACTACTTCCTGGGCGACAACATCCCCGGGAAGGCACACGCGCCGCTTTTCTACCTCGGTGGTGTCAAGCGCTATCGCGACGCGCTTCTCAAGGAGTCGGCGAACGACTATCCCGGCTTCGCCATGTCCTGATCTGGCAAGCAGCGACCGCGTAGCGAACAGACGTTTCGCACCAAGCGTGGCGCACGAAGTGAATACCGAGCGGCGGCAGAGCGTCCAGCCTTCCGCCGCGACCGCGATCGGACAGTGACTGGGGCTGAGTCCGCCCGGCAGATCACGGGAACACCTCTGCCCATGGACGCCGGAGTCGCTGTGAAGGCCAACCAGCGCCCCGGCAATCCCCCTTACCTCCCTTGCGGGCTGCGAACGCTGGTGAGAAGAAGAATTGGAAGGAAATTCACATGAGTCACAAGTTGGCAGGAAAAGTGGCGCTGGTGACCGGCGCGGCACGGGGGCAGGGGCGGAGCCACGCGGTCCGCCTCGCTGAGGAAGGCGCCGACATCATCGCCCTCGACCTGTGTGAACAAATCGATACTGTTCACTATCCGCTGGCCACGCCGGAAGACCTCCGTGAGACCGTGGCGGCAGTGGAAGCGACCGGCCGGAAGATCGTCCACAGCCAGACCGACGTGCGGGATGCGGATGCGGTCAACCGTGCGGTTGCCGAAGGGATCTCTCAGCTCGGTCGGCTCGACGTCATCGTGGCCAACGCTGGCATCGCTCCGCAGTCCGTGCGTGAGAGCGATCAGTATCAGACGTTCCTCGACACCGTCGCGGTCAACCTGACCGGTGTGTACAACACCGTGCACGCCGGCGTTGATCAGCTCATCGAGCAGGGCGAAGGCGGCTCGATCATCCTCACCAGTTCAACCCAAGGGCTCAGCGGGCGAGGCGGCAACGGGAGCGGTGCACAGGACGGATACACCGCTTCGAAGCACGGCGTCCTCGGTCTCATGAAGACCTGGTCATTCTGGCTCGCGCCGAAGCGCATCCGGGTCAACGCGGTGGCACCGACCGGGGTGAACACTCCGATGGTGAACAACGACGTCGTCCAGGAATGGCTCGCCGAGGACCCGGACGCAGCCGGGGTGCTGGCCAACCAGATGCCGATCCCGGTCATCGAGGCATCGGACGTGAGTAGCGCCGTCGCGTGGCTCGCGACCGACGACGCGCGGTACGTGACCGGCGTGGCATTGCCGGTCGACGCCGGTTTCCTCATCAAGTAGCTGCCTTTCGCGGCGATCTGACAGCTCGTCATCGCGGGCGAGTGTCGGGATGCCGGTGCCGGGACCGCGGGCGATCGAGTCGACCCCGCGACCGACGGGATACTCGCCCCACGCCACGCTTCAGCACGAAGGATCTGGACGATGCGCTCGGCCGCGGGCTCGTCGTTCCGGATCTGGTGTCGCACCCCGGCGGTTCAGCGGGCAGCAGTGCTCCACCATGCGGCCGTTGTGCTCCGCGCGCGTTCCGAGTATCGCAACTGTGATCACTCTCGAACGGGGGAGACCGCTCAGTGAGTCCGCCGGGCGTTCGAGTGGTTTCGTGTCGGAATCTCGAGGGCCTGGTGGGAAATCAGCTTCGCGAAGGCCCGCGCTTGAAGAGGGCACCGCCGCTGGAGCCGAAGGCCACCGCACGGCGCGGCCGCACTGTGCGGTGGCGGCGGTCGCGTCCCTGGCCCTGCTCACCGGCACGCACCCCGCACACGAGCGTGTCTTCGGCCCCAAAGTGCCCCACCCGGCGGTGCTGGAAATCTCCCGCGCTTCGGCGGCCCGGCTGGAACTCGTAAAACCAGCCGCCGCAAGCTGTTCTCGATCGCCACGTACGCGGCCCGCACGGGCCGGTCGAGCACCCACCTCGCCGCACTGGATGCGCAGACTTTCGACGTTCCAGGCACCGCGGCTGCCGACACCGTGCTACCCCGGCTCGCGGAGAGCCGGAAACGTTGCTGGCGCAGCGGAATCCTCGACGCGCACCACTGTTCCCCGGGTCCCGACTCTCACCCGGCACCGGAGTGAGGACCGCCGGCCGCATCCTCCTCGAAATCGGCGACGCCTCGGCGTTCAAACCTCCGCCCCGTCGCGACCGACGTCCGATCCTGCGCCAGTATCAACGACGAGCACCCCAGAACCCGCAACCGCAAGCTCAAACGCGCGTTCTCCCTCGCACCTTCGCAGCCCTGTCCAACCCAGCCTGGGCAGTCCCGCGTTGGTGGAGGGCGTTGCGCGGGGCTTGCTCGGGCAGGTCGGTGTGGAGGTGGTCGGCGGTGGCCCAGCCTCAGGAGACACGGTATCCCTTGGCAACCGGTGTCCCCTAGGCGTGCCCGGAGGGGTCACTGCTTGGTCCCGCTGTGGCTCACGGCTCGACCACGCAGCCGCCCGTCACATCACCGGCCAGCCGAGCGAGACCAGCGTCCCGAATGCGAGCGAGTGGATATCGATGGGACACGAAGGGAGTCACTAGGCCCTGTGCGACCCAGTCCAGGATGGCAGCGGTGCGTGGGGGGCGGATCGAGGGGTCGCGGAAGGTATGGATCACCATCGGTGACCCCATTACATGCAGACCTTTCATCTGCATGATGTTCGTCGGGAGCGTGTTGGCTCCGTCCGAGCCCCCGCGGCCGCCTCCCTGAGCGACGGTCGTGTTGGCAGCCCAGCCCACGATGACCAGCCGTCCGCCGAAGGCGAGCGACCGCATCGCCTCCAGGCCGGTGGGGCCGCCCACGGTGTCGATGACGACGTCTGCGCCGACGCCGCCAGTGAGCTCCTTGACCTGGTCGCGGAAGCGGCCCGGGTCTGACCCGGGCGTATGGATGGTCGAGTCGGCGCCCCAGTCGTGCAGCGTTCGGAGCTTGTCCTCGGAACGGCCGGTCACGATGACCTTCGCGCCCAGAATTTTCGCTGTCTGGATCGTCGCCATGCCGGCTGCGCCGGATGCGCCGGTGATGAGGACGACCTCACCGGCTTGTAGCCGGGCGCGGTTGACCAGCGCGTAGTAGGCGGTTTCGTAGTTGACGAACAGGTTCGCGCCCTGCTCGTAGGAGAACGTGTCCGGGATCTTGTGGAGTGCGCCGGCAGGAGCGACCGCATAGGTCGCCCAGCCGCCGTTTACCTGGTACGCACCGGTGCTTCGAGGACCCGCCTGCGTGAAGTCGTTGACCACGCGATCGCCGACGGCGAACTCCGCCGCGGCGGCACCGCCCACGGCGACGACCTCGCCGCTGTACTCCATCCCGGGGGTGAAGGGCGTGCGGGGCTTGTGCTGGTACTGGCCGCTGAGCATCAGCAGATCTGCGAACGTGACACTGCTGGCACGGACACGGACGAGGACTTCGTCAGATTGGATCTCGTACTTACCAGGGTCGGTCACGACTTCGAGAACGTTCTCCAGTGCGTCGCGCTGAGATTCCGCAAATCGGGGGAGGGAGACCCGGAGCCCAGGAGGGACGGTTACACCTGCCACGCGTGTTCCTTTCAGTGCAGGGAAATCCAAAGATCGCCCGGACTACCCTGCGGATGATTCCTCACCGGGGTTGATCGCAGCGGCGAGCAGGAGCTGCTCGATGGCCTCGGAGTCGACCGAGCGTCCAGGACATGTCGTCGACGGTTGGGACGTCGAGGTAGCGATGGTTGCCCGTCGTTGGCGGCGGTGCGCTTACCTACGGCCACTCGTCCGTCCATTCCCGGCGCTGCGCGCCCCCGACAAGATATGACGTGCCTGTCGTAAATGGGGTGCATCCAACATCCGGCCATCGAGTGCCACAACCCCGGTATCACCGGTGCCGAACGCCTCGATCACACGCCGGGCTTGCTCGAGTTCGGACTCCGACGGGGTGAAGGCGTCGTTGATAGGACCGACTTGGGCGGGGTGGATCGCGATGCGGGCGGTGAAGCCTTCGGCGCGAGCATCGCGGGAGTCGATCGCCAGGCCCTCGAGGTCGGCGATGTCGACGTAAAGGGTCTCGATGGCGTGGACGCCTGCTGCTGCCGCAGCGAGCAGTGTGGCCGACCTGGCCAGGCGATACGCGTCTGCCCACCGGCGGTCGGGCCCCCGGTTGGTCGCGGCCCCGAGCGAGGCACTGAGGTCCTCGGCGCCCCAGGTGAATCCATACACCCGATCCAGTTCCGCGTGCCGGAGCTCGCCGAGCCGGAGCACGGCGGTGGGGGTCTCCGTGACCACCGGGATGATCTTGACCGATCCTCGGGCAAGTCCGTATGCCGCTTCGAGGGCATCGAGGTGGTGGGTGAGTGTGGTGAGGTCTTCGGGACCGTCGATTTTGGGGAGCATGATCCCGGCTGGGGCGTAGCGCACTATCGCGGCGAGGTCGTTCAGAGCGAGTGAGGTGCTCAACGGATTCACCCGCACCCACAGTGCCGGGCTCTCAGGGCCGGCGTTTCGCTGCAGGTGTGTCGAGGTGATGTCGCGCGCGGCTTCTTTGTGGCTCGCGCTGACCGAGTCCTCCAGGTCGATGATCAGCGCGTCGGCGTCGGACTTCGAAGCTTTTGCCAGCTTCTTCTCGTCGTCGCCGGGAACGAAGAGAAGCGATCGCAGAGGTGTATCGGGTGCTGTTGGTGGTGTCACGGCCTCGGTCATCGGGGCCGCCGCCGCTGCAGACCGGTGCGTTTGCACGACGCCACCAGTTCGTCGTTCTGGTTGAACGCGCGATGCAGGAAAGTCACGATGCCCTGGTCGGGGCGTGACCGCGAATCCCGGAGGTCGATGACCTCGGTCGTCACTCGAATCGTGTCGCCGTGGAACACCGGAGCGGGAAAGCGGACTTCGTCCCACCCGAGGTTGGCGACCGCGGTACCCAGGGTTGTGTCTCCGACCGAGATGCCCACCATGAGTCCGAGGGTGAAAGCGCTGTTGACGATGCGCGTCCCGAACTGCGACGACTCCATGTACTGCTCGTCGAGGTGCAGTTGGGCCGGATTGTGGGTCATCGCGGTGAACAGCACGTTGTCTGTCTCAGTGACCGTGCGGCGGATCGGGTGGTCGAATGTATCACCGATGGCCAGGTCGTCGAACCAGAGTCCAGCCATGCCGGCCTGTTCCTTTCGCTGGGTGATCGGCCGTCATGACGGCCGCGTGACAGGAGTTTTCAGTAGCTTCGCGGTAGGCCGAGGACATGCGATCCGAGGTAGTTGAGGATCATTTCCTGGCTGATCGGTGCAATCCGGGTCAGGCGTGCTTCCCGGAAGTACCTGGCCACGTGATACTCCTCGGAGTACCCCATGCCGCCGTGGGTTTGCAGCGCACGGTCAGCGGCCTCGAACCCGGCGTCGGCGCACAGATACTTGGCGATATTGGCCTCGCGGGCGCAGGGCATCCCGTTGTCATAGAGCCACGTCGCTTTACGCAACATCAGCTCGGCGGCATCGAGGCGCGCCAATGATTCCGCCAGTGGAAACTGGATGCCTTGGTTCTTGCCGATGTGGCGGCCGAAAACCTCGCGTTCGTTGCCGTATTTCACGGCCGTCCGCAGGGCCGCTCGTCCGATGCCGAGTGCCTCGGCGGCGACGAGCATTCGTTCGGGGTTGAGGCCGTCGAGGATGTAGCGGAACCCCTCGCCCTCCTCGCCGACTCGATCCTCGATGGGCACCTCGAGGTTGTCGATGAACAGCTCGTTGGACGTGACCGCATTGCGTCCCATCTTGCGGATAGGGCGGATGTCGACCTTCGAGCGGTCGAGATCGGTGAGAAAGAGCGTCATCCCGTCGGTCTTGCGGGACGACTCGTCGAACCTCTGTGTTCGGGTCAGGAGCAGGATCTTCTCCGACTCCATCGCCTTGGAGATCCACACCTTGCGGCCGTTGACGAGGTAATGGTCGCCCTCCCGCCGCGCGAACGTGGTGATCTTGGTGGTGTCGAGTCCGGCGCCGGGCTCCGTCACGCCGAAGCACACGTGCAAATCGCCGCTGGCGATCCGGGGCAGCGTGCGCTGCTTGAGCTCGTCGCTGCCGTGGACGATCACTGGATGCATTCCGAAGATCGACAGGTGCATCGAACTCGCGCCGTTCATCCCGGCGCCCGAGGCAGCGACCTGCTCCAACAGGATCGAGGCTTCGGTGATGCCGTATCCGTGGCCGCCGTACTCCTCGGGAATGGTGATTCCGAGCCATCCTCCTGCCGCGAACGCCTGGTAGAACTCATGGGGAAACTCGTGTGCGGCGTCCTTTTCGTCCCAGTATCGATCATCGAACTTGCCGGCGAGGTCGGCGACGGCGTCCCGGATTGTTGCCTGGTCCTCGGTCAATGCGAAATCCATGTATTACGCCCGTTCTCTGTGCATGGGTTGTGGCAGAGTGATTTGTCGCAGAGATTCATGCTCACCGGTATGCGTCGGCGAGAGCAGCACGTATGCGGTCCAGCGCCGCGGGATTCTCGGCACTCGACAGGTCCCCGGGGTCGGCACCTGTCGCGACTGCGCGGACCGCGCGCCGCATGATCTTGGCCGAGCGTGTCTTGGGAAGTTCCGGCACGGCGATGACCTCGTTCGGCGCGAACGGTTTTCCGACCTGTTCGGCGACAGCGGCACGGAGTTCGGCCGAGACGGATGCGGCGTCGGCCCCCTCGCGAGGAACCCAGAACACCCAGACAGCTTCACCCTTTTTCGGGTCAGGCACCCCGATCGCGGCTGCTTCGGCCACTGCCGGGTGTGTCGCCAGCACCGACTCCACTTCTGCCGGTGCCAGGCGTTTACCCGCGATGTTCATCACGTCGTCGGACCTGCCGAGGAGGTACCACGCCCCATCCTTCGAGTCGACGAGTGCGAAATCTCCGTGGCACCACACCCCGTCGAAGGTGGACCAATACGACTGCAGATACCGGTCGTGGTCGCGCCATACGCTGCGTGTCATGGATGGCCATGGGGTACGGCACACAAGTTCGCCTACGTCGCCGCGCACCGACTGGCCGTTGCCATCGACAACGTCGACGTCCATGCCCAACGACGGTCCGCCCAGTGAGCAGCTGGCGATCGGCTCCACCGGATACGGAGCGAGGAACGACCCGCCGACCTCGGTTCCACCCGAGATGTTGATCACCGGCACCCGGCCGTCGAAGACCTCCGCGGCGAGCCAGTCGTAGGAATCGGGGTCCCAGGGCTCCCCGGTGGAACCCAGGGTGCGCACTGACTTCAAGTCGCGGCTCTTGATCGTCGAAAGGGGAGTGTCGCGCAATGCCCGAACGAGGGTCGGCGACAGGCCGAGTGTCGAAATCGAGTGCCGCTCGACGAGGTCCCACAGACGTAGAGTGTCGGGGGCATCAGGTGATCCCTCGTACAACACCAGCGTCGCGCCGTTGGCGTGCGCCCCGACGATTGTGAACGGTCCCATCACCCAGCCCATGTCGGTGACCCAGCAGACCCGATCGCTCGGCACGACGTCGAAGGAGTAGGCCATCTCGGTGGCGACCTTGACGGTGAACCCCGCGTGTGTGTGAACTGCCCCCTTCGGCGTGCCAGTCGTCCCCGAGGTGTAGCCGAGCATCAGCGTCTGCATTGCGGGAAAGGCTCGTGCCGTGTCGTGGACTTCCTCGCCGGCCAGGAGTTCGGACCAGCTGGTGACTGCGAGACCCTCGGCATCGAACGTGACCCTTGTGCCGACGTTGGCCACAGTGATGACCGAGGTGACCGAGGGCGCGGCGGTGACCGCTGCCGCCATCTCCGCGGCCATGTCGACTCTTCGTCCTCGCCGGATGGTTGCGTCAGCGACGATGACTGCCGAAACTCCGGCGTCGTTGAGACGTGCGGCGATCGCCGGCGCTGCGAATCCCGAGAACAGCGGCACCACGACGGCTCCGATCCTGGCCGCCGCGTAGAAGGCGATGACTGCCTCCGGGATCATCGGAAGGTACAAGGCGACTCTGTCGCCCTCTTTCACGCCAACACTGTTCAGGCCTGCAGCGAGCGCGGCGACCTGACGCGACAGCTCGGCGAACGAAAGCTCCTCGACGCGGCCATCCTCCGCTTCGTGAACAATCGCGGGACGGATCGAGTCCGCCCACCGAGTGAGACACGCATCGATGATGCTGAATTCACCGTCGACAAACCAGTCCGAATTCTCTATGCCTCGGGAGCTGTCGAGGACCTGGCGGTAGGACGTTCTGAACGGGATGGCGAGGTCGTCGACAGCGGCATCCCAGTACCACCGCACATCGGCTACCGAACGGCGACGCAGTTCTGTGAGGGAGTCGATGCCATGACGGTTCGCCAGGCGTGTGACGTTGGCGTCAGCGATACGCTCGGGGCTAGGTCGCCAGACGTAATCACTCATGCGGTGCCTCTTCGCCATTCGAATTCGGGCTGTCCTGCCGGACTACTCGCGCGGACAACAATTGGTCGATGGTCACTTCGTCGTAGCCAAGAGAGGTCAGAACCGTGTGGGTGTCTGCCCCCTTGGCTCGAGGAGTTTCCCGGACCGACGCCGGTGTGTCGGTCAACTTGATCGGAAAGCCGATGCCGCGGTAGTCGCCCCTCTCCACGACCATCTCGCGGTGACGGACGTGCGCATCGTCAAAGACTTCGCGGACGTCGCGGATCGCCGACGCCGGCACCCCGCGGGCAAGGAGGTCCTGTGCGAGATCGTTCTTCGTCAAGGGGGCGATCTTCTCCGACAGCAATTCGCTGAGAACTTTCAGGTTCTCGAGGCGGTCGGCATTGGTGCGAAAACGTGGGTCGTCCGCTAGGCCGGGCACGCCGAGTTGGTGGACCAGGGTGCGGAACTGGCGATCATTGCCTATGCCGATGAATACCGCTCCGTCGGACGCCTCGAAGGTGTCATAGGGCGCCACCGTCGGGTGAGCGGAGCCCGTCCGCACTGGTACCCGCCCGTCGGCGAGAGTGGAAGCCGAGTGTGGATGCAACAGTGACACCGCAGTATCGATGAGCGTGCAGTCCACCACTTGCCCGCGACCAGTTCGCTGACGAGCGTTGAGCGCCAGCAAAATTCCACTGAACGCATAGATCCCGGTGACCATGTCCACCACCGGGACACCGACCCGCAATGCTGGACCTTCGGATTCGCCGTTGATGCTCATCAAGCCGCCGTAGGCCTGAGTGACGGCATCGTAACCGGGCATCCCACCCATCGGCCCGTCGGCGCCGAATCCGGTGATATGGCAGACAATCAGGCGTGGGTGACGCTCCAGCATCTGCTCGTCGGAGAACCCCCACCGGGCCAGCGTTCCTGCCTTGAAGTTCTCCACCACCACATCGGTGTCCTCGAGTAGTCGCTCGAGCACCTGATGCCCTTGAGAGGTCCGCAGGTCCAAGCAGACGTTGCGTTTGTTGCGGTTGATCGCGTTGAAGTAGGCACTCATGTCGTCTGCCACGAACGGAGGACCCCACCGTCTTGTGTCGTCCCCGTCAGGTGGCTCGACCTTGATCACGTCTGCTCCGTGGTCGCCGAGAAGCTGACAACACAGTGGGCCGGCCAGGACACGTGACAGATCGAGGACCCGTAGCCCGACGAGACTTCCGCCTGTCCCATCACGATTACTCATGCGGCCACCACTCCGTCGTATATCGGAACGTCAAGGACGTATATGCGACAGTGTCTGTCGTGGGAGTGGTCCCTGTCAACCAGGCGGCAGTGCGCACGTGAAACCGTGCCGGCGGCCGTTGAAGGTGGGGTCGGTGTTGCGGCGGCGGGTGGGCAGGAGTTTGCCGTTGTCGACGAGGGGTACGTGCACGGCGCTCGTCGGTTCGGGGGAGCGACGCCGCCAGCCCGCGCTAGCCTGGGGCGCCCCAGCTTGTCCGTATATGCGGAGGCGATTCGTATATCCGGGAAGAGCAGGGTCGTCGCACAGGTGCGTCAACGCGTTCCGGCTACACTCAGCGCGTGCCACCTCGTCATCACCGCACTGTTGATCGGGTGATGGCCATCCTCGAGATGGTCGCTCCGGTGCGTCACGGACTGTCGCTGGCGGATCTCGCCGAACGCCTGGGTGCCCCGAAGAGTTCTGTGCACGAGCTGGTGAATGGACTCGTGGCCACCGGGTACCTGGTCGAGCGCGATCACAGGTTCGGCCTCGGCTCGGCGCCGTTCATCCTGACTCTGAACGGAAACCGCGTGGCGGCTCAGGACATCGATCGCGAGCTTCTGCCGCGCATTCACAAGGAAGTCGGCTGCAGCGTCCTGATCGGCATCCAGGTGGGAATGTCGCTCGTGTTCGTCGACCACATCGGCGATGAGCCCGCGCTGGAGTTCGCTGCCCGCAACCACAGTCGCCGGTCGCTGTACGGGTCCGCGTCGGGAAAGATCATCCTGGCGAACCTGCCGGTGCGGGAGATGGATTCGCTGTTGTTGTCGGCGTCGTCCGCCGAGCAGTCCGAGGTGGACCGCTTCCTCGCCGAGCTGCCTGAGATAAGGGCGACCGGCCTTGCCTACAATCCCGGTCGCACTGTGCCCGGCATCTACTCGGTGGCGACCGCGCTGCGACGCTCCGACGGTGAGCTGATCGGCGCCGTGTGCGCGCTCGGTCCCGCCGACCTCCAGGACTCGCTGCCCAAAATCGGACGTCGAATTCAGGAACTGCTCAGTGATGGGCAGGTCGATCCGGGTGAGTCTGTGCGCCCCTAGGCGATGCTCGGCCACGACGTTGAATGGCGGCGCGCCAGGTCGGTCATTGCGGCCGAAGTCCTCGCCGCGGCGGACTCGCGTCGACGGTCTGGCGGGAAGACGGAACTCGTGCTGCCTGACTGGCCCGGACAATCGGCCTGACGTGGTCCCTGTGCGCCGCCGCGCCTACGCCCTGGCTCGGGCCTGACCACAGGTAACGTCGCCAGAACGCACCGCGGCCCCCGCCGCTGAGCCGCCTGCCACGACCTTGAGGGCCACCTCAACTGGACAGTTCCGATCCGGTCATCTGCTGGCGGACGTGGTGTCGACGGCTCGTCAGCCCGCGGCCGGTACGGGTGGGCATCGAGAAGGGCTACAGCGGCTGGCCGAGTCGGGCGTTCGCGGCGTTCGACCCAGCTTCGCAGGCCGTGCCGGCACGGCCTGCCGGCCGATCTTGGACCTTGACGCCCCGAATCCGTGGCCATAAGGTTGCGACCGGTATTTACGGACGCCTATCCGGAAATACGGATACCGGGTAGGCGATGGGGCTGGCTGCGGCTCTGGAATGCGCGGCGCCCCTTGCTTGTGGCCCAGGTGGTCAACCCGGCCGATTCCCCCAAGGACGGAGGACCCATGCGTATCGACGACGTTGCCGTACGCATCGACCGATTGCAGCGCTGGCCGTACTCGCCGCGCGTGCTCTTCATCGCCGGCGTCAGCTTCTTCTTCGCCTACTTCGACATCGGCAATATCGGCAGCGCTCTGCCTGCCGCCCTGAAAGCCCTGCACGCGACGACGGCCAGTGCGACCACGGTCGTCAGCGTCGGGCTCTGGGGCTACATCGTCGGCGGTCTGATCAACAGCGTGGTGGCCGACCGGTACGGCCGCCGCGCGGGCCTTCTGATGGCGACCGCTCTCTACGGCGTCGGTTCACTGGTCAACGCGCTGGCTCCCTCGATCGAGGTCTTCACCATCGCGCGTTTCGTCTCCGGGCTCGGTATCGGAGCGACGCTCGGGGTCATCAGCACCTACATGAGCGAGCTCGCGCCGGCGGCGAGCCGGGGGCGCTACATGGCACGGACGACGCTGCCCGCACTCGTCGGCTATGCGCTGGTCCCGATCATGTCGGTGTGGCTGATTCCCACATTCTCGTGGGGGTGGCGGGCCATTCTCGTTGTCCCGGTGGCCGGCGTCGTGATCTTCATCCTTCTCTACCGGTCGCTGCCGGAGTCGCCGCGATGGCTCGTCCTGCACGGGCGTTCCGCGGAGGCGGAGAAGATCCTGCGAGCCGCGGAAGTGCGGGAGGGGCTGGATACTCCGGTGCTGTCGTCGCCGACCGGGACGCAATCGCCGGAGCCCGCACGCGACATCCGGGTTCTCTTCAGCCGTCGTGTCCTCCCGTGGATGCTGCTCTTTTTCGTGATCTGGCTGTTGAACTACCTGCCGGTGTACGCGGTCGTCGGCCTCGGTACCACGCTGCTCACCGAGCACGGGTTCAGTCTTGCCAAGAGCCTGCAGATGACGCTCGGCTCGAGTCTCGGCATCGTCCTTGGTGGCCTGTTCGCGATGTGGGTCGCCGACCGGGTACCGCGGAAGGTGCCGGCTGCGGTCGTCTCCGGCCTCGTCGCCGTGTGTCTTGGGCTGGTGGCCATCGCGCCGTCCAGTCCGGTCATCTTCGCCGCCTACTTCCTGGTCGCGTTCCAGATCGGCATCTTCGCTCCCTTGATGTACCTCCTGACGGCGGAACACTTTCCGACGGCGGGCCGCACCACGGCCATGGCGCTGTGCAACGGCGTGGGACACGTGGGCGGCGCGATCGGCCCCTTCATCGTTCTTGCGCTGTACCGGGCTGCCGGCTTTTCCGCGGTATGGGTCTTCCTCGGGGCCCTGTTCCTGCTCCTCGCCGTCACCACGCTGGTCGCCAGGAACACCACGGGCAAGGCGTTGGAGACCGTGACGACCGAACCGGGCGTGGAATCCGGGACCGCACCACCGGTGCGGCCGGACCGGGTTTCCTGACCGCCCTCTTTTGAGATTTTGAACGCGCACTCGGGTACGACTGATCAACGATGATCTGCGTTTCCCGGCTGTGGAGAACGGAGAAGGAATGGCCGATCATGACGCCTCCTCGGATGCATATACCGTTCAATGCCCGTGATGCGACCGGCCGGGGGAACGAGCCCGAGGTCTGTTGGCGGCCGGACGCGTCCCAGTGCTCAGGAACGAAGATCGAGGCGTTCCGCCGCTGGCTGTCGAGCAGCTGCGGCGTTGAGACCTCCGGTTATGACGACATGTGGCGATTCTCGATGGCCTCGCCCGCCGAGTTCAGCGATGCGGTGTGCGAGTTCGTCGGCGTCGTCTGGCGCGAACGCGCGGTTCAGGTGCTCTCCGGCACGAGGATGCTGGGGGCGCGCTGGTTTCGCATGGGCACGATCAACTACGCGGAGCACGCCCTGTCACTTGGTGTGGTTGGGGGCATCGAAGGCCGACGGGGAGCTGGCGGTCGTCTTCAGACCGCGAAGACGGGTTCGCCAGTGAACTGACCTGCGATGAGCTGAGGTCGAAGGTGAGTAGCGGAGCAGGAGCGAAACTGGAGCGCGCTGTATTGCCGCACCGACTCAGAACAGTCTCAACGTGCCGCAACTGCCCCATGCCGCGCATGGGATTCTCTATTACCGCAGGTCAGCGGCTTGCTTGTGTCACACTGGGGGTCAAGGGGTCGCAGGCCAAGCCTGGCGTGCCATGGTTCGGTAACTTCTTTGACGGCTGGACCAACGCGGGCGGAAACGGTGCGGCCATGCGGATCCAGCCGCATGTGTGGGCGGCGAAAAGCCTTACTTCGCCGGACCAATACTGGTCAGACATTTTCCTCGATTCGATCAACACGCACGGGAATCCACGTGCAATTGCCGGAGCTTTGCTGCATGGCGCGGCGTTGGGAAGGGCGATCGAGTCAGGCGCTGTGCCAGGACCTGATGAGTGGAACAACCTCCTGGAGGTATGCCAGGATGCATTGCGCATTGCTGTTGAGCATCCGAACATCTCTGCGGTCTGGTTGCCGAATTGGGAGCAGCAAACCGGACCTGCGCAAACAGGTTCGATGGGCGATCTTGTTTTCTGTCCCAACTGGACAGTGCTGTCGCCGACTGGAGCGCAGTCCCGATCTGGGCGAAATAGGTTGACGTGTTTGCTCCAGGTCCAGCACCCGGTGGGGTGGTAGTCCACAAGACCTTTTGCTCGCCCGCTGACACGTCGGTGACGCCGTCTGGCACGACGCCCATGCCGTGCCCGCCACAGGCGGGCATCGTGCATTTGTCCGCTGGCACGTGTGTGATCGCGGGCGGGCCGTGGCCGCCCGCTGCATCGCTCGGCGTCGACTGAACGGGCGGTGGTGTTTTGATCCCATGCTGCTTGATAGGTGCCAGGCACCCGGTAGCTGGTCACCAACCTGTTCCCATCCTTGTGGTGCCCTCGGCGGGAGCACCAAAGGATCGGAACAGGGCTTAACTGCGGATTCGTACCGGAAGCTTGGTTGTGGAGGCGTACTTCGCGCTGGTGCGACCAGATGTGTCAGGAGGCGGCGGAGGGTAGGTGCTGACCCGCTCGGCAGGACCAGTCGTTACGGACACGCCTGAGCTCCGCGTACGGTGAACGTCCGCGTCTGCCGAATTGCGGATGTCCGTTCGACGCTGAGGTCGTTCTTCGTGCGGTATCAGAGTCCGCGTCTGTAGCGCGCTTCTCGTTCCTCTTTTGGTCAAGACACGGTTGGGAGACCGGGCGGGGCTGGCCGGCCAGGACGGCACGTCAGGGCTGGAGCGGCGGGCGACGGTCGCGGACCGGGCTGACCGACTCGAGTCGTTCGGCCAGTGCGAGGAGGTCGTTGTCGGCCCACCACGTGCCGACGAGCTGGATACCGATAGGCAGGCCGCCCGCGGTCGTCCCGAACGGCAGCGAAACGGCGGGCAGGCCGGTGAGGTTGAATGGCACCGTCGCTCGCATGACGTTGCGGGCTGGCACTTTCTCCCCGCCGGCAACGTAAGTGGATTGCGCATGCGGCGGCGCCGGGGTCGTCACCACCGGGCAGACGAGCACGTCGTAGGCCTGGAACCAGTGCGTGAACACCGACCTCAGCTGTTCCACCTCGCGCTCGGCGGCGAGGTAGTCGGCGATCGTGACTTCGGGTGCCTGGAGCGTCCGCGCGATCACCGGGTGCAACTCCGCCTCCCGACCGGCTGTGACGCCGCGCAGGTAGGGCAGCATCTCGGCGGTGAACAGCGTCGCCGAGATCCGCGTGCAGTCGTGCTCGGCGAGCCACGGGATGCCGATCTGCTCGACCGGGAAACCGAGGCCCGACAAGGCCGTGGCCGCCGCGGCCACCGTGGCGGCCACCTCGGGGTCGATCGGGCCGAACGCGTCGGTGGTCCAGCCGATCCGGACGGGCCCGCCGCGCCGGGCGGCGGCGGGCAGGGCGACCGCGTAGGGGTCCAGCCCGTCGGGGCCTTCCAACAGGGACAGCGCCAGGCGCAGGTCGCGCACGCTGCGCGCCATCGGGCCGGTGTGCCACCACCGCCGCAGTGCGTGCGGGAAATGACCGGTGCACGGCACCCGGCCGTGGGTGGGTTTGATCGAGGCGATGCCGGTGTCGTGGGCCGGTCCGCGCACGGAGATCGCGACATCACTGCCCAGGCCGAGCGGCGACAGACCCGCCGCGATGGCCGCGGACTCGCCACCGCTGGAGCCGCCGGGGGTGCGCTCGGGGTCGTAGGGGTTGAGTGACCGGCCGGCGACCAGGTTGTCGGTCTCGGTCCAGTACGACATCTCCGGCAGGTTGGTCTTCGCCAACGGGATGCCGCCCGCAGCCCGCAGCCGCGCCACGGCGGTGGCGTCGGCCTCCGGCACATGATCGGCGAACAACGACGATCCACGAGTGGTCCGCACGCCCTCGGTGTCGAACGAGTCCTTGATCGTGAACGGCACACCACCCAGCGGCCCGGTACGCGGGCGAGCTGCGGCGGCGAGGGCCTGCTCGCCCAGCACGGTGACGAACGCGTTGACCCGCTCGCCCAGCGCCTCGATGCGATCCAGATGCGCCTGCACGACCTCGACCGCGGTCACCTCGCCGACGGCTATCAGGCGCGCCAGCTCGGTCGCGTCGAGCCAGACCAAGTCCATGGTGACCATCATCGATGATCGTGCTGAGGGGAGCCAGCACCCGTCGTCGGCGCCCCGAGCCGCGCAACGCGGCGGCGAGACCGTGACCGCCGGTGGCGCACGATCGGTCACCTGATGGACTGTCTCGGCTTGAGCCCCCGCCGGTTCGTCGGACTCGGCCGGACCCCGGGCGGGAGCACCAAAGGATGGGAACAGGGCTGAACAGCGGTTTTATGGCGGCAGTCTGGTGGTCGAATGCCCACCACCCGGAGCTGTTCGAGGTGACCGGTGCAGACGCCTGGAAGGAGTTCCTGTTGCTGCCCGTGCAGGAGGCGCCGCCGGCGTCAACCCGGACAGGTCTGTGCCGAGGCCGGCCACACCGACCGCGGACCGACGGGACGGGAGAGCGCACATCCAAGCGGGCGACGACACCGTTCATGCTGGTGAAGCCTGCCGCCCTCGGCCAGCCCGCCGAGGTCGATCGGGGCGAAACCGAGGTCGGTGAGCAGTGTGCTCAGTGTCTTCTTGGCATCGGCGTCGTCGCCTGAGACGAACAGGACGCGGTTCCCACCGGAGATGCGGGGGTCGGCGCCCAGGTTTGCGGCACCGATGTGGTTGAGGGCCGATGCCGCGCCGCTACGGCAAGAGCGCGGCCGGAACGGCGCAGCATGCGGCTGGGAGAACGCGTCTAACGGCGTGCCTCGTCCGCTGAATGGCGGGTGCTGGTGAACCCGATGCGCTGCGCGGATGCACTGTCCGAGGAATTCGGCATCCGCGCAGCGCACATTACAGAGGTACTACCGAGCCGCAGCTGTGTTGGATGGGCCCTTCCGAGGGGACGAACGGGAGATTGGAGATGAGCACATCTGGTTGAGACTGGGAGCCGGCTGTCAGGGCAGGCGGATGGGCTGGTGACACCACTGTGCTGTGCTTCGAGTATGGCCTCTGACGAGTTGGCTCCCGAGCAGCGGCGGCTTCGTGCGCAGATCGCCGCCCACGCTTCGTGGGCGAACACCGACCATCGCGCGGCCCGCACCGCAGCGGCGCACAAGCTCGACCCGGACGGAGTCCTGTCACCCGGGGAGCGTGCCCTGCGTGCCGAATCCGCACGCAAGGCCTACTTCCTCGCGCTGGCCTTGCGCAGCGCCAAAGCCAGCGCGAGGCGCAAGAAGAACACCCCGTAAAAAGGGGAATCGCAACGAGTTCGCCCGCCGACCGCGCCCAGCGCGCTGCCATACCGAGTGCGCGCTTGTGGAATCGGCGTGTAAAGATATGGTCTTTCCGGCGCAAATACCTCACACCTCGGGCGGATCGCCCTGGGCAGGGAATCAGCCTCCCAAGCCCCGCAGGTGCAGAGGCTGTCGCCGATCCCGAGCCCCTTCAATACCCTGAGTCTGGACTGTTGGACGATTTTACCGGCGATCTCGAAAGTCGGCGGGCTTGATGCGTGCCCGCGCGGTACGCAACACGGCGGCCAGCTCGGCTTTGTCCACGAACACCATCCTGCCGAAGATTCCGGCGGTTGGGATGGGACTGGCGATCCCAGGCGTCAGCGGTCCTGGCCCAGGACCGCACCGGCGGTGAAGCTGGGCTCATGGCAACGACGACTGCCCTGGTCACCGGGGCGAACAAGGGGCTGGGCCGGGAGACGGTGCGTCGGCTCGCGGCACAGGGGTGGGACGTGTTCCTCGCGGCTCGTGACACCGAACGTGGCAGTGCGGCGGCGGCGGAGCTGGACGTGCGGTTCGTCCAACTCGACGTGACCTCCGATGAGTCCGTCACGGCGGCCGTGGAGACCGTGAAGAGGGCGGTGGGCAGGCTGGACGTGCTCGTGAACAACGCGGGCGTCGGCGTGCCGGCGACCCCGCCGGGCGACACGCGGGTCGCGGAGCTGAGGGACGTGTTCGAGGTGAACGTGTTCGGTCCCGTCCGGGTGACCAACGCGTTCCTGCCGCTGCTGCGTGCCGCCCAGCACCCCAGAATCGTGATGGTGTCCAGCGGGATGGGGTCGTTCACCTTGGCGAACGACCCACGCTGGTCCGGACTGGTGCTCCCGCAACTCGGCTACCCGGCATCGAAGGCGGCACTGAACATGATCACCAGCCAGTACGCTCGAGCCCTGGACGGTGTCAAGGTCAACGCCGTGGAGCCCGGCTACACCGCGACCGACCTCAACGGCCACGCTGGATTCCAGACGGTGGCCGAGGGCGCCGACGCGATCGTCGAACTGGCCGGCGTCGGCCCGGACGGTCCGACCGGTGGGTTCTTCGACAGGAAGGGGACAGTCCCGTGGTGACCGGCATCCTCTCGCTCGGGCTGCACCCGAGCGCCGTCGACTACAGCCGTTACCCCGGCCTCGACGAGGAAAGGCTGACGGCCCGGATCGCGGCGGGCGAGGCGGCGCTGCGCGAAGCGGGATTCGACATCGTGCCCTGCCAGGTCCCCGCCGACCCGGGCGAGGCGGAGACCAAGGTCCGCGAGTGTGTCGCCGCCACCCCGGTCCGGGTCGCGATGATCGGCGCGGGGCTACGCATGGCGCCAGAGCACACCCTGCTGTTCGAACGGCTGGTGAACCTGCTCACCCAACTGGTCCCCGGTATCGCGTTCTGCTTCAACACCTCACCGGAGACCACCATCGACGCGCTGCGCCGGTGGGTGCGCCCATCGCCACGCTCGGCATGACACTCCGGTCGAGTACTGAACAGGGCGTTCCGAAGCAGGCGCGGTCTTCAGGCCGCTGCCTCGCCTGCCTGCCTGCGTGCGGTACCGGCCCGGCGTGTTGCCGGGGGTGCGGCAGAAGGCTCTGCTGAACGCGGCCACCCTCGACGTCCACGTCTACGGCACCCTGGCGATGATCCGGGCGTTCGCGCCGGTGCTGGGCGGCAACGGCGGCGGCGCGATCCTCAACGTGCTGTCGAACCTGTCGTGGCTGAGTTACGACGGGAACAACGCCTACGCCGTCGCCAAGTCCGCGCAGTGGAGCCTGACCAACGGCGTCCGGCTGGAGCTGGCCGGTCAGGGCACGCTCGTCAGCGGCGTGATCTTCGGCCCCACCGCGACCGAGACCATGCGCACGCACGCGAGCGACGCGGTGATGAACGATCCGGTGGACATCGTCCGGACCGCGCTGGACGGGATCGAGGCCGGCACGACCGAGATCATCGCCGACCGGTTCGGCGCGGAGGCGAAGGCCGCGCTCTCCTGGCCACCCTGCGGATTCGTCCTGCAGACAGTCGCCCACGGCTCGCAGGAGGGCAGGCCGACGTGTGGTCGCGTTCGCGGCGTTCGCCGGTGGGCAAGGCCGGGTTGTGTCTGCCGAGCCTGGCGATGGTCCTCGTGGGTGGGGTCCCCACGGAACCGGCAGCGCCGCCGGAT
Organism: Amycolatopsis dongchuanensis; assembly: GCF_039542405.1. Taxonomy (NCBI): domain Bacteria; kingdom Bacillati; phylum Actinomycetota; class Actinomycetes; order Pseudonocardiales; family Pseudonocardiaceae; genus Amycolatopsis; species Amycolatopsis dongchuanensis. The sequence continues at coordinate 27,821 of NZ_BAABIB010000120.1, read as the reverse complement.
TCACGTGCGGAGTTGGCCATCGCCGTGGCGACCTGCACCCGCACGGTCCTCGCCGGGGCCGGGAATCAGGGACAGGTCTGACCGTCCGTCCGCGGAGCGCGCCACGGCGGCCCGCCACCGGCCCGGTGGGAGCCCGTACCGGCGGCGGAAGGCCGTGGCGAAGGCATATTCGTTGCGGTAGCCGGCGTCCGCGGCGATGCGGGACAGGGGAGCGTCCGTGCGGATCAGGGCGTCCTTGGCGCGCTGCATACGCAAGGTCGTGAGGTAACGAGCTGGTGATTGCCCGACTGCTGCCGTGAAACGAGCGGAGAACGCGGCACGTGACATACCGGCGACGTGAGCCAGCGCCGGCACGTCCCAATGCTGGGCAGGGTCGGCGTGCATCGCTTCCAACACCGGGCGAAGACGGTGATCCGCCGCCGCGCGGTACCACGCCGGCGGCTCAGCGCCCGGCTGAGACCACCAGGCACGCAGGGTGTGGACGAGGTTGACGTCCAGCAACCGGTCCAGGAGCGTTTGTTGGCCGAGGCCGCCGGCCGCTGCCTCGGCGGCGAGCAGCTCGATCGCGGTGGCGTGCGCCGGTGTCAGCTGCGCTCCCGGGATGACGACGACGCGTGGCAGCGCGTCCAGGAGCGCCTCACCGACAGTGCCTTCCAGCACGTACGCGCCGCAGAGGATCGTCGCGTCGGTCGCGCCGGCGTCGGAGCCGCGGTGACGGGCTTCCGCAATCGGCTCCGCAGCGGCGCCCGGGTGACTCACGAGGCGGTAGGCCGCACCTCGGCGAACCAACGCGACATCCTTCGCGCGCAACGGCGCGGGGGGTAGGTCCGGCGACTCCAGCAGGGCCTCGCCTTGCAGCAGGAGGTGCGCGGTGAGCGGCCGCCTGCCGCCGAATTCCAGCCCCCACGGTGCCCGGCGACCGAGCACGGAGAAGACCGCGCCGCGAGCTCGCGCCTGGGCTAGATCGTCAGCGAGGATGTCCACCCGCAGAGCGTAGACGAACGCGAAGGAAATCTGGACAATCACGGATTGTTTGTCCAGCTTGGCCGCGCTTACCGTCAAAACATGGGTACTTTCCTCATCCTCGGAGGCACCGGCAAGGTGGGCCGGAGAGTGACACGCGTCCTTCAGCGCGGTGGACACGGTGCGCGCCCGGCCAGCCGGTCGGCGGCGCTTCGCTTCGACTGGCGGGTCCCCGAGACGTGGGCGACCGCGGTGCAGGACATCGACGGGTTGTTCGTGGTCGGGCCCGGCTCGGCGACCGACTGGAGTTCGCTGCTGACCTCGTTCTTGGACGTCGCGTCCGCCGCCGGGGTCCGGCACGCGGTCCTGTTGTCGGCCCGCGGCGTCGAGTTCCTGCCGGACGGCAACGTGGCGCGTGCCGAAGAAGCGCTGCGCGCCGGTCCGGTCCCGTGGACGATCCTGCGGCCGACCCACTTCGCCCAGAACTTCACCGAGGCCATGTTCACCCCGGTCGAGGGACGCGTCGTCGCGCCCGTCGGAGACGGCGCGGAACCGTTCGTCGACATCGAGGACATCGCCGTGGTCGCTGCCCACGTGCTCACCCACGGCGTTGCGGCCGGGGACACCGTGGACCTGTCTGGTCCCGCCGCGATCACCTTCGCCCGGGCCGCGCAGATCCTCTCCGAGGTCACCGGGCGGCCCATCACTTTCCGCGACGAGCCCGACGACGACCACATCGCCGCGCTACGCGCCGCGGGCACGCCGGAGGAATACATCCGCTGGCGCCTGGCGATGCTCACCGGCATCCGGCGCGGTGCCGACGCCTATCTCAGCGACGGCGTCTCCCGCCTGCTGGGCCGGCCGGCCACCGGGTTCAGCACCTGGGCACGGCGCGAGGCCCGGGAGGCGCTGGGGGCGGGTGGCAGGTGAGAGCTGGTCCCCAGGCTGGGTCCGACGAAGCCCGGTTCGCCGCGGTCCGGTGTGGCTGTCATCCGCGCGTCGTGCCGGGTGCCGCGGGGGCGGGCCTGCCCACCGGTGTGGCTTCGTTGTCCTTGGGCAGCGGGATCATCGTCAAAGCGGAAAGCACGAAGAAGCCGGCGCACACGACCAGGCCGGTCGGCAGACCGTAGCCGCCCGCGATCCCGCCCAGGGCCAACGGGGCGAAGGCCGAGACCCCGCGGCCGACGTTGAAACAGAACCCGGCGCCGCTCGCGCGCACCCGTGTCGGGAACAGGGCACCCAGGTAGGCCCCGAACAGCGCTCCGAACGAGGTCAGGAAGGCGAACAGCGGCCCGATCCACATCAACACGCTGTGGTTCCTGGTGAGCACGTAGACCGGCAGGATCACGGCGGACGCGACCAGGGTCAGCATGATGGTGGGCTTCCGGCCGATCCGGTCGGCCACGTACCCGAAGACGTTGTAGCCGACGAACATCGCGGCGTTGTTGGCGGCGACCAGCAGCGCGACGAGTTTGATGTCGAGGCCCCGGCCGGTCAGGAAGGTGGGCAGCCAGGTGTTGACGCCCCAGAACCCGACCTGGCACAAGGCCACGACAGTCGTGCCGATCAGGGTGATCCCGCGCAGCGGCGGCGCGAAGATCTCACCGATCCCGACCCTCGCCCGGCGCCCGTCGCCCGCGGTGTCGGCCCGGCGCTGCGTCAGCCAGGTCGCGGACTCCTCGACGGTGACCGCGACGACGATCACCGGGACCAGTACGGCGGCGCCCAGCACGACGAACATCAATCGCCAGTCGGGCAGCAACAGCGAGCCGATCAGCGAGGCGAGCACGCCGCCCACCGGGAACGCCGCGATCACGAAGGCGACCGCCCGGGCATGCTGGCGCTCCGGCCACGCTTCCACGACGAGCGTCGAGACGGCGCTCCACACGCCGCCCAACCCGAACCCGGCGACGAACCGGAGCGCCAGCAGCGGCAAGAAGCCGCCGGGGACCGCCAACAGGGCCGTGAAGAGCCCGAAGACCACCAACGATGTCAGCAGGGTCGCCTTGCGCCCGTAGTTGTCCGCGAACCAGCCGGCCGACAGACTGCTGAGGCCGATACCGAGCAACGTCGCCGTCGCCAGCCAGCCAGCCACCCTGTACCGCGCTCAGATGCAGGTCCGAACGGATAGCGGGAAGCGCGACCGTCAGTGCGACGAGCTCGATGGCGTCGAAGGTGTAGGCGAGGAAACAGCTCGCGAGCACCGTCCATTGGGAACGGTCTGCCATGGTTGACTCCAGTGTCTGGCGCGGCGGGGACCGCGCGGGTGGGGCGGCGACGGAGAACGGGCCGGGTCGGCGGCCACGGGCGTACTGCAACCGGTTGCAACCGTGCGATACCGATGCCTTGTTGTCAACCCCCGGCGAGCACTGATGTTCTTGGAGGACAGGTCGCAGGTATCGTAAATCTGGCGACGGAAAGCTGCGACCGGTTGCAGTGGTGTCGCAAGCGGTCGCAAGGGGCGCACTGGTGGACCTGGCGGCTGCGTGGGCCGGACTAGATCGCGGCGCCGATCGCTCGCGAGCCGGGTCGACCACAGCGCGTCGTCGTTCGGAACCCACTAGCCCGGAGCGAGCTGTCCGGGTGTCCCGGTCGTCGCCCGCGGCGAAAGCCGGGTCGACCGCGGGAGCGAGGGGTGTCGGTGCGGCCGTGGCGGCGCCTGAAACCGCCACGGCCGTTCGCTTCGGCTCAGTTGAGCTTGAACGGGTCGCGGGTGTGGCCGGCGAGATCCACCCACACCGCCTTGGTGTCGGTGTACTCGCGGACGGCGTCGACGCCGCTCTCCCGGCCCCAGCCGCTGTACCCGTTGCCACCGAAGGGCACGTTCGGGGCCACCATCCGGTAGGCGTTGACCCACACGCTGCCTGCGCGCGGCTGGTGGGCGACGCGATGCGCCTTGCGCACGTCGTCGGTCCAGACACCCGCGCCCAGCCCGTACCGGGTGGCGTTGGCGATCCGGATCGCGTCGGCCTCCGCGCGGAACCGCAGGACCGACAGGACCGGGCCGAAGACCTCCCCCTGCGCGATCTCCATGTCCGGGCGCACCTGCGTGACGATCGTGGGCTGGTAGAACAACCCGCCAAGACGCCTGTACCCGGTTGGGGCTCCCCAAGCGCGGCTGTCCGGTGCTGCACGGGTCGTCCTACGACGCGCAGTGGGGGGAGTCCGCGACGAACGTGGTGCTGGACCGGCATTCCGGGGTCACCGCCATCTTCACCGGAGGTTCGCGGGCGGCGCTCGGTGCGCTGAAGGCACTGCGCGACCGCGGCCTGTCGGTTCCGTCGGACATGTCGCTGGTGGGTCTCCTCGGCCCGGACTGGCTCGACGTCACCAATCCGCCGCTGACCCGGTATGTCCTGCCGCCGGCCGAGATGAGCACGATGACCGCCCGGCTGCTGCTCGAACGCCTGCAGCATCCGCGCGGTGCGGTGCCGGCGGAGCCGAACGTCATGCGCTTCGAGGGCAGGCTCGTCGTCCCCGATTCCACGGCGCCGCCGCGAACGCACGAGCTCAGCTGACCTGGAAGACCTCGGGGTGCTGGGCGAGCTCGACGCGCGTGCGCCGGATGTGCAGTTCCAGGATGCGTTCGGCGGAGGTGTGGTCGCGGTCGCGCAGGGCCTCGATGAGCAGCCGGTGCTCGGAGCCGATGATCCAGCGGCGGCGGTCGCCGGTGAGCCTGGTGAACGCGCGGCGGTAGTGCTGGGTGGTGTCCCACAGCCGCGCCACGATCGAGGCCAGCTCCTCGGCCTGGTGGTGGCGGTAGGTGGCCCAGTGCAGTTCCCGGTCGAGCACGAGGAATTCCTCGACGTCGTGCGCCTGCTCGATCCGGTCCTGCAACCGGGCCAGTTCCGCGATGTCGTCTTCGGACAGGCGAGGAGCGGACTCGGCGAGCAGCAGCGGCTCCACCCGTTCGCGGATCTTGTAGCTGAGCTCGCACTCGCGCCTGTCCATGCTGGTCACCCAGGCGCCCTGGTTCGCGCGCAGGGTGACCAGCCCGCGCGACTCGAGGATGCGCAGCGCCTCGCGCACCGGCAGGCGGCTGGTGTGCAGCTCGTCGGCGAGCTCGTCCTGGATGATCCGGGTGCCGGGCGGCAGTGTGCCGTTCAGGATGCGCTCCCGGATCTCCTCGGCGATGCGCTGGCTCGCGACGGCCGCCGGCACGCCAGTGCGAGCTGTCACCCTCGGCTCCTTCCGGGTCAGGCGAAGGCCTCCGGGTCGTGGTCGAACGCCTTACCGTGCGGGTAGGACACTAGCTCACACTGCAGGCCCCACGGCGACAGGAAGTACACCCAGCGCTGCCCTTCGTGCGGTCCCTTGCTGGAAGTCGGTTCGCCGAGCACGCGCAGGCCCCGGCGGCGCAGGTCGGCGATCGCGGCGTCGAGGTCCTCGACGTAGAACGCCAGGTGGTGCCCGCCGATGTCGCTGTTGCGCGGCGGCTCGAGCCGCTGGCCGGGTGCCTGGTACTCGAAGACCTCGAGGATCGCCTGCCCGCCGAGCCGGTAGAAGTGCAGCCGCGGTACCACGGTGCGTTCGTGCACGGCGAGGTGGTCGCGCATCCAGCTGCCGTGGTCGTCGCGCAGCGGGCCGAGTGTGTACAGGTACTCGCAGCCGAGGACGTCTTCGAAGAACTCACGGGCCTGATCGAGATCGGGCACGGTGATGCCGAAGTGGTCGACGCGGGTGAGGCCGGGAAGCGGCACGTGGTCTCCAATGGATCCAATTTAGCTTGCATTTGCTGAATCTAGCGCGCATAGTACGGCAATGAGTCGCTAGTTGGATCCATCTGACGAGAATTCTGTCTTCAAGGAGCATTGATGCCCACCCGTGAGAACCTGGCTGCCGCCGCCCCTTGGGTCGAGCTGGCCACCTCGGCCGAGGACTGGGACGGCGCGGACCCGGACCTGCTGCTGCGAATGCTCGGCCAGGCGTTGTGGATCCGGGCGTTCGAGGAGTACGTGCTGGAGCTGGCCGGGCAGGGGCTCGTGCACGGGCCGGCGCATTCGAGCGTCGGGCAGGAGGGCGGGGCGGTCGGCTCGGTCGTCTCCCTGCGCAGCGACGACTACGTCAACGGCTCGCACCGCGGACACCACCAGTTCCTGGCCAAGGCGTTCGGACACGTCATGTCCCGCAAGTCCGGGGTGCTGCCCGAGCTCGACGACGAGGTGCGCACGGTGCTGCGCCGCACGCTCGCCGAGATCTGCGGCCTGGCCGAGGGATTCTGCCGCGGTCGCGGCGGTTCGATGCACCTGCGCTGGCGCGAGGCCGGCGCGATGGGCACCAACGCGATCGTCGGCGGCGGCGTCCCGCAGGCGGCAGGCTTCGCGTTCAACCAGCACCGCGCGGGCACCGACGCGGTGACGGTGACCTACTTCGGCGACGGGGCGGTGAACATCGGCTCGGTGCTGGAGACGTTCAACCTCGCCGCGGCCTGGCGGTTGCCGGTGTGCTTCTTCATCGAGAACAACCAGTACGCGGTCTCGACATCGGTGGCCGAGGCGACCGCGGAGGCGCGGCTGTCCGGCCGGGGCCCGGGGTTCGGGATCCCGAGCTGGCGCGTGGACGGCATGGATCCGCTGGCGGTGCACCTGGCCATGACCGACGCGCTGGCGCACATGCGCGCCGGGAACGGCCCGACGATCGTGGAAGCCGACGTGTACCGGTACTTCCACCAGAACGGGGCTTACCCTGGCAGCGCCTTCGGCTACCGCGACAAGGCCGAGGAGCAGGCCTGGCGCGACCGCGACCCGATCGAGCTCCTGGAGTCGCACGTGCTCCGGCGTGGACTGTCCACTCCGGAGGAAGTGGCGGCCGCCCGCGAGGACGTCACCGCCGCGCTGCACGAGATCGGGGACGCGCTGCTGGAGGCGGTGCCGGACGGCAAGCCGGGGCAGCGGCGGATCAAGGCCTCGGCGTGGCCCGACCCCGGTTTCGTCGACGTCGGCGTGCGCGGTGATCTCAGCGAGCTGGCGGGAAGCCGGTACGAGGAAGCCGGCACGTTCTCCGGTGAGCTCGGGCAGCGGCGGTTCATCGACGTGGTGAGCGATGTGATCGCCCGCCGGCTGGAAACCGACGAGCGCGTCGTCGTGCTGGGCGAGGACGTCCACCGGCTCAAGGGCGGCACCAACGGCGCGACCCGCCGCGCCATCGAGGTCGCGCCCGAACGGGTGCTCGGCACACCGATCAGCGAGAACGCGTTCACCGGGCTCGGCGGTGGAATGGCGCTGGACGGGCGGTTCCGGCCGATCGTGGAGTACATGTACGCGGACTTCATGTGGGTCGCCGCCGACCAGCTGTTCAACCAGGTCGCCAAGGCACGCCACATGTTCGGCGGCGAAAGCCCGGTGCCGTTCGTGCTGCGGACGAAGCTCGCGGCGGGCACCGGCTACGGCTCGCAGCACACGAACGACCCCGCTGGCGTGCTCGTGACGGCCCCGGGGCTGCGCGTGATCGCGCCGTCCAACCCCTTCGACTACGTCGGCCTGCTCAACACCGCGCTGGCCTGCGAGGACCCGGTCGTGCTGCTCGAACACGTCGACCTCTACACCTCGGCCGGGACCGCCCCGGTGTCCGATGTGGACTACCGGCTTCCGGTCGGCAAGGCGGCGTTGCGCCGGGAAGGCGACGACCTGACCGTGATCTCGTACCTGTCCATGGTCGGCCACTGCCTCGAAGCGCTCGACCAGGTGCCGCAGTTGCGGGCCGACCTGATCGACCTGCGCTGGCTGGACCGGGCGAGCCTGGACTGGGACACGATCGAACGCAGTGTGCGCAAGACCAACCGGGTGCTGATCGTCGAGCAGGGCGCGCGCGGGATGTCCTACGGCGGCTGGCTCGCCGACGAGATCCAGCGCCGCCTGTTCGACTGGCTCGACGCGCCGATCGAGCGCGTCACCGGCGGGGAGGCGTCCCCGAGTATCAGCAAGGTCCTGGAGCGGGCGGCGATCGCCCGCACCGAGGAAGTCGTCACCACCCTGCGCGACATCGCCGCTCACTGACGTCGAGACAACGAGGAGTCCCAACCATGGCGACGCTGCTGCGTATGCCCGAGGTCGCGGCCGGCGCGACCGAAGCCGTGCTGTCCGAATGGCTGGTGAAGGAGAACGACCCGTTCCGGTCGGGTGACCCGATCGCGCTGATCGAGACCGACAAGGCGTCGGTCGAGCTCGCCGCCGAAGAGGACGCGACGATCCTGCGCGCTCTGGTGTCCGCAGGCACGTCGGTCGAGGTCGGCTCACCGATGGCGGTGCTGGGTGCCGAGGGGGAGGAGGTCGATGACCTCGACCGTGTCCTGGCCGGCCTCGGTGTCGCCGAGACGCCCGCGCCGGCCCCCGCCCCGGCCCGGCGCGAAGTGCCGGAACCGGAACCCGTCCCGGCGGGACGCGAGGTGCCGGAACCGGCTCCGGCCGGGAGCGCGCGACGCGTCTTCATCAGCCCGCTCGCGCGCAAGCTGCTCAAGGAAGCCGGCCTGACCCCGCAGCAGGTACCGGGCACCGGTCCCAACGGCCGGATCGTCCGCCGGGACGTCGACCTGGCGATCGCCGCCGCGCGGCAGCAGGCCTCCCCGCCGCCCGCGCCCGCCGCCCCGTCCTCGGCCACCGCGCCCGCCGAACCGGTGGCCGGGGACGGTTTCCAGGAGATTCCCCATTCCCGGCCGCGCCGGGCGATCGCCGCCCGGCTCACCGAAAGCAAGCGGACGGTGCCGCACTTCTACCTCAAGCGCACCGCCGGCGTGGACGCGCTGCTGGCGCTGCGGCAGCGGCTCAACGAGGTGTCCGCGACCAGGATCTCGGTCAACGACCTGGTGCTTCGCGCGGTCGCGCTGGCGCACCAGGAGGTTCCCGAGGCGAACGTCGTGTGGACCGACGACGCGCTGCGGCGGTTCGACTCGGTCGACATCGCCGTCGCCATCGCGTCCGAGCGGGGGCTCGTCACGCCGGTTCTGCGCGGGGTGGAAAAGACCGCGCCGAGCGCGGTCGCCGCACAGGTGCGGACGTTCGCCCGGCAGGCCGACGAGGGCACCCTGCGCCAGGGTGATCTCGAGGGCGGCTCGATCAGCGTGACGAACCTCGGCATGTACGGCGTCGAGGAGTTCTCGGCGATCATCAACCCGCCGCATTCGGCGATCCTGGCCGTCGGTGCCGCCGCCAAGGTCCCGGTCGTGACCGACGGTGCCGTCGGGATCGCGACACAGCTGACGCTCGTGCTGTCGGTCGATCACCGTGCCATCGACGGGGCGCTCGCCGCCCGCTGGATGGCCGCGTTGGTGCGGACCCTGGAAGAGCCACTGCGGCTGGTCGCCTAACGCGGCGGTGCCGTCGACCCGCGTACCACCAGGTGCAGCGGGAGCGTCACCGTCTTCGGGGCGCGGTCCGGGCGGTCCAGCTGCTCCAGCAGCAGCTGGGCCGCCTCCGCGCCGAGCCGGTGGTGCGGCACGTGCACCGTCGTCAGCGGAGGCACGAGCTTGTCCACGAAACGCATGTCGTTGAACCCGATCACGGAGACGTCCTGCGGGCAGTCCAGTCCGCGTTCACGCAGCACCTGCAGCGCGCCGAGGGCGATCATGTCGTTCCCGGCGACGATGCCCGTGCTGCCGGGATGCTCGTCGAGCAGTCGTCGCGCCGCCTCGGCCCCCGCTTCCTCGGTGTAGGAGGCGCACTCGACCACCGGCGCGCACTCCCCGGCGTGCTGCCGGAAGGCTCGCGCACGCACCGAACCCGTCGACATCCCGGCAGGTCCGGCGAGGTGCGCGAGCCGCCGATGGCCCAGGTCCCGCAGGTGCTCGACCGCCGCGGCGATACCGGCCGCGTCGTCGCCCGTCACGGCCGGGAACAGCGGAACGTCGGTCGAGCGGTTCACCAGTACGACCGCGATGCCCTGGTCGTGTGCGCGCGTCAGCAACGGGTCCTCACGGCGGGCGGTGGCGATCAGGAAACCGTCCACCCGCCGGGACAGCAGCGCGTCGAACTGGGCGCCGGCGCGCTCCGGGTCGTTGTCGGTGTTCGCCAGCAGCGCGGTGTAGCCCTGGTTGTCCAGCGCGTCCTCGATACCCCGCACCACCAGTGGGAACAGCGGGTTGGTGAGGTCCGGCACGAGCACGCCCACCGTGGCCGACCGGTTCGTGCTGAGGCTGCGCGCCACGGTGTTCGGCTGGTAGCGCAGCCGTTTCGCCGCCGTCAGCACCCGGCGCGCCGTCGCCGCGTTGACCTGTCCGCTGGTGCGCGGGTTGAGGGCGCGGGACGCGGTCGCCTTGTGGACTCCGGCGAGCTTGGCGACGTCGGCGATGGTGGGCGGTTTGTCCATGCGCCCATCATACGGATCGTGCAACCGGTCGCAGAATTACGACTGGGGTTTTGGAGGGAACTTCTTGACAACGTCAGCATGCGGGGACCAGTCTGGGATGCAACCGGTTGCAGTGGCTGAGTCAGGCAGTGGGCAGCTTCGCCCGGTAGCCGGGCTGCGACCGGGTGCGAAACCGCAAACCAATCGCTCCGTCGAGGAGGACGAACCATGGGCTACCGCCCCACCGAGCGCCCGAAGATCGGGTGGATCGGCACCGGCCGGATGGGCTTCCAGCTGGCCACCCGGCTGCTCGAAGCCGGCCACGACGTGGCCGTGTACAACCGCACGCGTGCCAAGGCCGAGCCGCTGGCCGAGCTCGGCGCTTCCGTTGTGGACAGTCCCGCGGACCTGGCCACCCGGGACGTGGTCTTCGTGATGGTGTCCGCCTCGGCGGATCTGGCGGCGGTGACCGCCGGCGAGCACGGGGTGCTCAGCCGGGCCGACGCGGCACCGGGGCTGATCGTGGACTCGTCCACGGTGTCCACCGAGGCCAGTGCCGAAGCCCGCGCCGCGGCGGCCGGGCGTGACACCGGCTTCCTCGCCGCGCCGGTGAGCGGCAACCCGAAGGTCGTGAAGTCGGGCAAGCTGACACTCGCCGTCTCCGGACCGCGCGAAGCTTTCGACGCCGCGCGCCCCCTGCTGGAGTTGCTGGGCCGGGGCGTGACGTACGTCGGCGACGGCGAGGTGGCACGCCTGGTCAAGATCGCCCACAACGTGTTCCTCGGCGTGGTCACCCAGTCCCTCGCGGAGATCACCGTGCTGGCCGAGAAGGGCGGTACCAGCCGCGCGGCGTTCCTGGAGTTCCTCAACAACTCGGTGATGGGTTCGGTGTTCAGCCGGTACAAGACGCCCGCACTGGTGAACCTGGACTTCACTCCCACGTTCACGATGCCGTTGCTGCGCAAGGACTTCGACCTCGGCCTCGCCGCGGCCCGGGACCTGGAGGTGCCGATGCCGGTCGCCGCCGCCACCGCGCAACTGGTGTGGGAGGCCATCGGCGCGGGCTCGCGGGAGAACGACTTCGCCGAGCTGCTGCTGGAGCAGGCGCGGCGGTCCGGGATCGAGCTCAAGCCCGAGCACGCGACCGTCGACGACGGGCTGGAGGCCTGAGATGACGGCGGTCGCGAACGTGCGCCCCCTGCCCGCGCCGGGCCACGGCGGGGTGGATTTCGAGCAACGGGTGGACTTCGGCCGGCTGCGCGACTACCGGATCGGCCGGGCCAGGGCCGCGCTGGAGTCCTCCGAGTGCGGGGCCTTCCTGCTGTTCGACTTCTACAACATCCGGTACGTGACGCAGACCTGGATCGGCGGCGCGCTCGGTGACAAGATGACCCGGTACACGCTGCTGACCCGCGGTGGCGAGCCGGTGCTGTGGGACTTCGGCTCCGCCGCGAAACACCACCAGCTGTACTCGCCGTGGCTCTTGCCGGAGAACTCGCGCGCCGGGATGCTGGGGCTGCGCGGAGCGATCGCGCCCGGCGCGGGCCTGATGGAGTCCGCGGTCCGGGAGATCAAGGGCATGCTCGTCGACGCCGGGCTGGCGGACCAGCCGGTGGGCGTGGACATCGTCGAGCCACCGTTCCTGTTCGAGATGCAGCGGCAGGGGCTGACGGTGCTCGACGCGCAGCAGCTGATGCTCGACGCCCGGCAGATCAAGTCCGCCGACGAGATCACCCTGCTCACCCAGGCCGCGGCGATGGTCGACGGTGTCTACCAGGACATCGTCGAGGTGCTCAAGCCGGGCATCCGGGAGAACGAGATCGTCGCGCTGGCCAACAAGCGGCTGTACGAGATGGGCTCGGACCAGGTCGAGGCGATCAACGCGGTGTCGGGGGAGCGCTGCAACCCGCACCCGCACAACTTCTCCGATCGCCTGATCCGTCCCGGCGACCAGGCGTTCTTCGACATCATCCAGTCCTACAACGGCTACCGGACCTGCTACTACCGCACGTTCGGCGTCGGCAGCGCGACCGGCGCCCAGCGCGACGCCTACACCAGGGCGCGCGAGTGGATGGACGCGGCCATCGAGGTCGTGGGTCCCGGCGTCGGGACCGACGAGGTCGCCCGCGTCTGGCCGGCCGCCACCGAGTTCGGCTTCGACAGCGAGATGGCCGCCTTCGGCCTGCAGTTCGGGCACGGGCTCGGACTCGGCCTGCACGAGCGGCCGATCATCTCCCGGCTCAACAGCCTCACCAACCCGGTGGAGATCCAGCCCGGGATGGTGTTCGCGCTCGAGACCTACTGCCCGGCCGCCGACGGGTTCTCCGCGGCGCGGATCGAGGAGGAGATCGTCGTGACCGAGCACGGCGCGCACGTCATCACCAAGTTCCCCGCGCAGGAACTGTTCATCGCCAACGAGTACTGACAGGAGTGCCGTGAAGACCATCGACCCCGACTCGATCGTGAAGGCGGTGCCGGTCGAGCTGTTCATCGGCGGCCTCTGGCGGCCCGCCTCCGACGGTGCCCGCATCCGCGTCGCCGATCCGGCCACGGAGCAGGAGATCGCCTCGGTCGCGAGCGCCTCCGTCGCCGACGGGCTCGACGCGGTGACGGCGGCGTACGAGGCCGGACCGGGCTGGGCGGCGACCGCCCCGAGGAAGCGCGCCGAGATCCTGCGCCGCGCCTTCGAGCTGATGACCGGACGCGCGGACGAGCTGGCCGCGCTGATCGTGCTGGAGAACGGCAAGACACTGGCCGACGCCCGTGGTGAGATCGCCTACGCCGCGGAGTTCTTCCGGTGGTACTCCGAAGAGGCGGTGCGCGGCACCGGCACCGTCCAGACCGCGCCGTCGGGCACCAACCACATTCTCGTCCTGCGGCAGCCGATCGGGGTCAGCGTCCTGGTCACCCCGTGGAACTTCCCGGCCGCCATGGCGACGCGCAAGATCGGTCCGGCACTCGCGGCGGGCTGCACGGTGGTGCTCAAGCCGGCGAGCGAGACCCCGCTGACGGCGCTCGCGATCGCCGGGGTCCTCACCGAGGCCGGCGTACCGGCCGGAGTGGTGAATGTGCTGCCCTCGGCCCGTTCCGGGGCGGTCGTGCAGTCCATGATGGACGATCCACGGGTGCGGAAGGTGTCGTTCACCGGGTCGACCGAGGTCGGCAGGCGGCTGCTGGCCGGCGCGGGGCGGACCGTGGTGAGCTCGTCGATGGAACTGGGTGGCAACGCGCCGTTCCTCGTGTTCGCCGACGCCGACCTCGAAGCCGCCGTGGACATCGCGATGGTCGCCAAGATGCGCAACGGCGGGGAGGCGTGCACGGCGGCGAACCGGTTCTACGTCGAACGTCCGGTGGCCGAGGAGTTCACCGCGCTGCTCGCGGCGCGCATGGGTGAACTGCGGATGGGCCACGGACTTGACGAGGGGGTGACGCTCGGCCCGCTGGTCAACGCCGAATCGCGGGACAAGGTGGCGGACCTGGTGGCGCGGACGGTGGCGCTCGGGGCCACCGCGGTCACGAGTGGTTCCACTGTGGACGGAGCTGGGCACTTCTACCCGCCGACCGTGCTCACGGGCGTGCCCGCCGGCGCGCCCGTGCTGACGCAGGAGATCTTCGGACCGGTCGCGCCGGTCGTCGCGTTCGACGAGGAGGCACAGGCGGTGGCGCTGGCGAACGACACCGAGTACGGGTTGGTGTCCTACGTCTGCACCGGTGACCTGGCGCGCGGACTGCGGGTCGCGCAAGCACTCGATTCCGGCATGGTCGGCCTCAACCGCGGCGTCGTCTCCGACCCGGCCGCGCCCTTCGGCGGCACCAAGCAGAGCGGGATCGGACGGGAAGGCGGGCACGAAGGGATGCTCGAGTTCACCGAGTCCAAGTACATCGCGGTCGAGTGGTGAACGCGGTGACCACGAGAACCCTCATCACCGGCGGCGTCGTCTTCAGCGTCGACCCGGAGATCGGCACCCTGCCCCGTGGCGACGTGCTCCTCGAGGACGGCGTGATCCGCGCGGTCGCGCCGGAGATCCCGGTGACCGACGCCCGGATCGTCGACGCGACGAACCGGATCGTGCTCCCCGGCCTCGTCGACACCCACCGGCACCTGTGGCAGGCCGCCGTCCGGCAGATCGCCGCGGACTGGACGCTGGGCCAGTACGTCGAGCAGATGCTGCTACAGCTGGGCCCGAAGTTCACCCCGGACGACGTGTACGTCGCCGATCTGCTCGGCGCGATCGAAGCCCTGGACTCCGGGATCACGACGATCATGGACTGGTCGCACATCATCCGCACACCCGAGCACGCCGACGAGGCGGTGCGCGGGCTTGCGGAGTCCGGTATCCGCGCCGTGTTCGGGTACGGCAACCCCTGGTCGCCACAAGCCGGCTGGTACCGCGCGGACGTGGTCCGGGTCGCCGAGCGCTACTTCCCGGCGAAGGACTCGCTGCTGACGTTCGCGATCGCCAGCCTCGGCCCGGAGTTCGGCCCGGTCGACGAAGCCCTGATCGACCTGGAACTGGCGCGGGAGCTGGACGTCCGGTTGTCCACGCACGTCGGGGTCGGGCTGCTGGGCCAGGCCCGTTCGGTGAGCGAGCTGCACCGCCGTGGCCTGCTGGGTCCCGATCTGATCTACGTGCACTGCAACACCTGTACCGACGAGGAGCTGACGATGATCGCCGACTCGGGCGGCCACGTCTCGCTCTCGCCCCGGGTGGAGATGCAGATGGGGCACGGCTACCCGGCGACCGGCCGGGTGCGCGCGGCCGGACTCGAACCGAGCCTGAGCGTGGACGTCGTGTCCGGCGTGGGCGGCAGCCTGTTCGCCGAGATGCGCGGGACCCTCGAAGCGGAGCGGGGCTGGCAGAACCACCTCGCGCTGAGCCGGGGCGAGACACTGGCGGAGCTGACGATCACCGCGGCGGACGTCGTGCGCATGGCGACCATCGAAGGCGCCCGCGCGCTCGGGCTCGACGACCGGATCGGCTCGCTCACGCCGGGCAAACAGGGTGATCTCATCCTGCTCGACGTCGAGCTGCCGAACCTGTTCCTGGTGAACCACCTGCCCGCCGCCATCACGCTGGCCGACAGCCAGAACGTGGAGGCGGTGTTCGTGGCCGGTGAGCAGGTGAAGGCGGGCGGCCGGATGGTGCGGCACGACCTGCCCGCCCTGCGCGAGCGGGTTCGTTCCTCTCGCGACGGCTTGGTGAAGAACTGGTCTCTGTAGAAAGAAGGACACGTGGCTGACTCGACGAAGAGCGCCGCCGACGAGCTCTACGTCAACGGTCCCGTCTGGACCGGCCCGGGCCGGGAGGTCACCGCGCTCGCCGTGCGCGACGGCCGGGTGCTCGCGTGCGGTGAGGACGCGCGGGAGCACGCCGGTCCCGGCACCCGGATCGTGGACCTGCAGGGGCACCGGCTGATCCCCGGCCTGATCGACGGGCACCTGCACGCCGCCCGGGCCGGCGCGACCTGGACGGCCGAGCTGCACTGGACGGGAGTGCCGGACGTGGCGAGCGCGCTCGCCACGATCAAGGCGGCCGCGGGGGACCGGCCCGCGGGGGAGTGGATCCGGGCGATCGGCGGCTGGCATCCCTGCCAGTTCGCCGAGTCGCGCGAACCCACCCGTGCGGAGCTCGACGCCGTCGCCCCCGACCATCCCGTGTACGTGCAGGCCCTCTACGAGGTCGCCGTGCTCAACTCGGCCGCGCTACGCGCCACGGGCCTGGACCGGCAGGCCGGCGATCTCCCCGGAGGCCGGGTGGAACGTGATCCGGTCACCGGCGAACCGACCGGGCGGGTGCACGGGATGGGCGCGTTCACCCATTGCCTCGACGCGATGACGGCGCCGGCCCCCGGCGAGCAGCTGCGCTCGACCGCCGCGATGTTCGCCGACCTGCACGCGGCCGGTCTCACCGGAATCGTGGACGCGGGCGGGTTCGGGATGGGCCCCGAGCGGTACGACCCGCTGTTCACGCTGTGGCGCCGCGGGGAACTCTCCATGCGTACCCGGTTGTTCCTGTCCGCGGTCGATCCCGGGCGGGAACAGGCGCAGCTCGACGGCTGGTTGCGGCACGCGCAGACCCGGTTCGGGGACGGGCTGCTGCAGGTGCTCGGCATCGGGGAGGTGGTCCACTTCGGCTGCCACGACTTCGAGGGCCTGGAGGACTTCCGGATCAGCGAGGCGGCCGCGGCGCAGCTGTACGACATCAGCTACGCGACGGCGGCGCGCGGCTGGCCGATGAACATCCACGCCGTGCTGGATTCCTCGATCGACGTGATCCTCGACTGCTGGGAAGCGGTCGACCGGCTCATCCCGTTGCGCGGGCTGCGGTTCAGCCTGTCGCACGCGGACCGGATCGGCGCCCGGAACCTCCGGCGGCTGAAGGCTCTGGGCGCCGGGATCGTGCTCGACGACCACCAGGTGTTCAAGGCGGCGGCGTCGGAAGCGGCGTGGGGCGCGGGGTCGATGGCCGCGGTCCCGCCGGTCGCCGATATCTTCGCCGAAGGGATCCCGGTGGCCGCCGGAACGGACGCGAGCCGTGCTTCCTCTTACAGTCCCTGGCTTTCCCTGTGGTGGCTGGTGGCCGGTACCTCCCTCGACGGTGTGCGGCGCCGGTCCACGCGGCACCTGTGCAACCGTGAGCGCGCGCTGAACGCCTACACCGCCGGCAGTGCGTGGCTGAGCTTCGAGGAGGCGGACCGGGGGCACCTGCGGCCCGGCGCCAGAGCGGACTTCGCCGTCCTCAGCGACGACTACTTCACCGTGCCGGTCGAGCAGATCCCCGCGATCTCGGCGGAACTGACCGTCGTCGGCGGGAAGGTGGTGCATTCGACCGGCGCGGTGGGATGAGGGCGGGAAAAGCCGGGCGGCGACCGGGGAAGTGTGCCATCCGCGCGTCAGCTACCGCATGAGGAGGACGGACGGCACCGTGGCTTGCCGACCGCACCTCGGATCGAGGGGATGGGGTCGATCAGCGGAATCAGTTGGGTGACGTCGTTGCGGTGACCGCCGGTGAGTGTGACCGCGAGCGGGGTGCCGTGGGTGTCGGTGATCAGGTGATGCTTGGAGCCGAGTGTGCGGCGATCGACCGGGCTGGGGTCGGTGTGGGCCCCTCTTTGAGGGCACACAGGTGGGTGGAGCCGACCAGCGCGGCCGACAGGTCCAGCAGCCCGGCGGCACGCAGCTCGGCGAGCAGGCGTTCGTGCAGTTGCTGCCAGACGCCGGTCTCGTGCCACTCAGTCAGCCGCCGCCAGCAGGCGGCACCCGAGGCACCGAACAGTGCAGTGGGCAGCCGGTTCCCCCAATCCCCGTGCGTACCACATACAGAATGCCTTCCAGCGCCGCCCGATCGTCGGCACGCTTGCGACCCGGACATGCGCACGAACTCACGCGCGCCGGACCGTTCCACAGCGGAAAGGTAGGCGTGTTCCTCCGACGCCGACGCGTCCGGGCCGCCCGACGACTTCAGGACGAACACGGGCCGTGTCACGGCGCCAGTGACGGAGAGGTCGTGTCCGACGGCCGCGACGCAGGTGGGCGAAGGAGAGATACGCGGGGCACGTTCGACGATGCGAAGGTCTTCGGCAAGGGAGCTCCCCGCGTCGTCGTAGAGAGTTTGCACGAGTGACCTGCCACCTGAGACGGCGAGGCTGCGGGCGTAGTCGACGTCGTCGTTGCCGACCAGCACACCGCCGACGACGGCTTCCAGCTGAGCGCGGAAGCCATAGGCCGGGGCGATCGTGGTGGCCGTTCCGGCGATCAGGTGGTCCGCCAGCTCCCAGGCGTCGTCGTCACACGGCGCCTCCCGGGCCGGATCGGACCAGATGGGCACGGAACCGATCGTGGCTGCCAACGCGGGCCGTACGGCCCGCGGCGCTTTCCCGGCCGCGTTCGATCATGTACCCGAGGGCGGTGATCTTGCCGTCGACCGACGGGGCCTGGGCCAGCGCCAGTGGCCGGTCACCACCAAGGAGGTGCGACACGACGAACGCCATGTCCAGACCTCGAACGAACGCGGCCAGCACACCCGCGCCGCCACCGTCCGTGGGGAGGGAACCGATGAACGCGTCCGGCTCACGTTCGACGAGAAGGCGTGCGAGAACCCCTCCCATCGACCCGCCCATGACGATGGTGCCGCGTGGCGGAACGCCGAACAGGTCGCTGAACGCGCACACCGCCTCGGCATGATTGGCGATGCCTCGCGACAGGTCCCACCCACGGACGTCGCGGCTGTGGCGGACCGAGCCACATCCCTTGGCGGCGAGCCATGACTGGAACGCCACGTCGACGGGGTCGTTCATCAGGTCCGGTTGCGATACGAGGTAGCCGTTCCACTCCGCAGGACACACCAGCTCGCAGGGCGATCCGTCGTCGAGGAGGATCTCGGTCTGCCGCATCGCTGTTCGACCGGTCACCGGCGACGAAGTGAGGCGGTTTCGGTTTGGGCCAGTGCCCGTCCGTGATCGCACGGGCCCTGCCGTTCATCGCCTCGGCGCTGAGTTTCACCGAGGCAGGGTCACGTGCCGAGAGCCGGTCGGACATGGCGCTGATCGCGGCGGCGATCTCCGAGGTCGTGAACGAGCCACAGTGCCCCGCTGCGTGTACATAGACCTGGTCGAGCAGTGCGGAGCAGCCGGCTTCGTCGACGACGTCCGCGTAGGCGGATGTCTGGGTCACGGTGGGAGCGAAGTCCCCGGTGATCGACACGGTCAGCACCGGGACACCGATCGTGCCGTCCGGCGTGAGATTGCGTTCCATGTATGCGACGGCGTCGCCGTCCGCCTCGATGCGGGGCTTTCCTGGAGGCGGTCGAGATCGTCTTCGAGCACGCATCCCTCCCTGTCGTAGGCCGCGCGCACTAGATCGGCGGAGCCCGAGCGGGCCAGTTGCACGGCGTAGTCGATACCGGTGTTCCAGGAGAAGTTGCCTCCCGCACGGCGCTCGAGATCGAGCCGCGGCGAAAACGCGACGCAAGGGAAGACGTCGGCCTGGTTGGCGAGCCTGCCGGTGATGTCGTCGGGGGCGGGCTCGGGATGGGCAGCGGCGGACCGGGACGACAGCGCGTTGTCGGTACTCCACGTGGGAATCTGTGCCACCGCCGAGGCGAGCGCCGGCCGGGCCCGGCCCTCGCGGGTATGACGCGCTCGTTCGACGAGTGCACGCCCGATCGCCAGTCGGCGCGTGTCTTCGACGGTCACGTCGGCCAGTTCGATGTCCTCTTCGGGAAAGCACAGGCGGGCGAACACGAACGCCGCGTCCAGCCCCTGGTTGAGCATCGGGATCGGGCCGGCCACCGAAGCGCACATCGGCACCGCGGCGCCGATCGCCTCGGGCGCCCGCTGTGCGAGGGCTGCCGCGACGAGTCCTTCCAGCGAGTGTCCCGAGGCGACGGTGTGTGCCGGATCGCCGAGGATGTGCCGTTCGGTGACGTCATCGAAGCCATCGACGGCCTCGGCGCGGAGGTCACGACGATCGAGGCCGCGCGGATCTGCCTGCCCTGGGTTCGCACGCGGCGTCGGGCCGGGCGTGTACGTGGCCGCGGTGGCCATCACCGATTCGCCAGAATGAGGAGCTGAACGGAACAGGCGCGCGTTCGGCGTCGGCGAGGGCCGCCGCCTCGACCCGACGACAGCGGACAACCAACCGAAAGACACGAGCCAACGTCCTGTCCTGCCGATGGGCGGAAGATTCCGTCAAGAAGCCGACGGCGATACCATATTCGGGATCGTGCCGGCGCTGCCCCAAGGGACCGAATGACCCGCTCTCAGTTCTTCTTGTTGGGCAAGGTCGAAGCGCAGCACGAGGGCCGGCGTCTCCAGCTGGGGCGGCGGCGCGAGCGGGCGTTGCTCGCATTGCTGCTCCTCGAGCCGGAACGGGTCGTTGCCGCCGAACGGCTGGCCGACCTGCTCTGGGACGGCGATCCACCGGACTCCGCGCGGAGCGCGCTGCACACACACGTCTCGCGCCTGCGAAACGTACTGGATCCGGCCCGGGACGGGCGACTTGGCGTGCGCCTGCACTCGCGGGACTACGGTTACGTCGCCGAGGTCGATCCGGAGTCGGTGGACGTGCATCGGTTCACCGTTCTGGTCCGGTCCGCTCGTGATCTGGCCGGGCCACGGGAGCGTGCCGAGACGCTGCGAGCGGCGCTATCGCTTTGGCGTGGGCCGGCTTTGCAGGAGTGCGGTTCGGAGCTGTTCCGGCGCCGGGTTACCGTGCCGCTCACCGAATTGCGGCTGCAGGCGACCGAATCGGCCATTGAAGCGGAACTGGAATGCGGACGGCAGCACGAGCTGATCGGCGAGCTGACCGCGTTGACGACGGAGTTTCCGACACGGGAAACCCTGTGGGCGCAGTTGGCTCTGGCGCTGTACCGCTGCGACCGGCAGGCTGACGCATTGGACGCGCTCGGGCGGGCTCGGGAGAAGCTGGTCGTCGAGTTCGGCCTGGACCTCGGTCCACGGCTGAACCGGCTGCGGCAGCAGATCCTCAACTCCGACCCGGCACTGCGCGGCGGGACCCCCGCCGCCGTCCGTGCCCCGGTCATCCATCGCCAGATCCCCGCGGACATCGCGGATTTCACCGGCCGCGCCGACGAGCTGCGGCACCTGCTCGAACTCGCGGACCGTGCCGCCGAAACCGGGCGCGCGGGCCCCCCGAGCATCTTCGTTGTCGAGGGTATGGGCGGCGTTGGCAAGACCCGGCTGGCCGTGCGGCTCGCGCACCAGCTGGCGGGCCGCTCGCGGTTCGATGAAATCCAGCTGTGGGCGGATCTGCACGGCTTCCACCCCGAGCGGCCACCCGCCGAGCCCGCCGCGGTACTGGGAAATCTTCTGCGGCTGCTGGGGGTGGCCGCGCACGATGTGCCGGACGACCTCGAAACCAGGGCCGCGCTCTTCCGTGACCGGCTGGCCGGGCGCCGGGTCTTGATTCTGCTGGACGACGCCCGGTCCGAGGAACAGGTCCGTCCGCTGCTGCCGGGTGCCGGGACCTGCCAGGTCATCATCACGACCAGGCGTACTCTGACCGGGCTGGACGGTGCGCACTCGGTCCGCCTCGGTTCCTTCAGCTCCGGTGAAGCCGTGGAGCTGCTCCGCCGCTACGCCGGCGACGAACGCGTCGAGCACGAGCCGGCGGCCACGCTCCGGCTCGCCGAACTCTGCGGCAATCTACCCTTGGCCGTCGCGGTTTCCGCGAGGCAGTTGCGTGCCCGGCCGAACTGGCGGATCAGCGAACTCGTCGCCCAGCTCGAAGCAGGCGCGGGGCAGCTGGGCAGGCTGTCCCCGGCCGCACGCGCGGTGCGGGTGGTTTTCGACCTGTCCTACCGCGCTCTGCCGTCCGCGCACCAGCGGCTGTTCAGGCTGCTCGCGGTGCATCCTGGCCACGACTTCGCGGCGCCTTCGGTCGCGGCACTCACCGGCTGCACGGTGCCCGAAGCCCAGGCGGCGTTGGACGACCTGCTCGACGAACACCTGCTGCTGCCGGAACCCGGGGGCAGATACGGCATACACGACCTCGTTCTGCACTACCTCACCGAGCAAACCCGTCGGCACGACCCGGCCGCCGACAGGTGGCGAGCGCTGGAACGGCTGACCCACCACTACCTCCACCGGGCGCAGCACGCGACCTTGCTGATCCACCCCACCGAAACCCGGCGGGTCGGAGCGATGACCGGGAAACCACCCTGGCCGACGGCGGCTGAAGCGGTCGCATGGGCGGAAGCCGAGTACGACAACTTGCTTGCCACCGTGCACCGCGCCGCCGAGGCGCCGGGAGCCGTCCCGGCACTCGCGCTCCAGCTGGTCGCCGCGCTCTACCGGCCGCTGGCGAACCGCGGCCACTCCACGGACCGCATCGCGCTCAACCAGTGCGCCGTGCGCATTGCTCGGCGCACGGCGAACCGGCACGCCGAAGCGCTCGCGCTGGAGGACCTCGGCACCCTCTGCGGCCAGGTCGGGCTGGTGCGGGATTCCCTTGCCTACAGCCAACAGGCGCTGAAGCTGTGGACCGAACTCGGCGACGCGGCCGGCAGGCAGGGCTGCCTCGCCGATCTCGGGAATTCCTATCGCCAGCGAGGAGAATTCGAGAAGGCGGTCGACCACCTCGAACGCAGCCTCGCGATCAGCCGCGAATCCGGCGACCGGCGTGGGGAGGCGTCCGTGCTGAACTACCTCGGCCTGACCCACCAGGGCACCGGCGACTTCGCCCGCGCGATCGACTGCCTTTCCCGGAGCGCCAGTGTGTTCGGCGAAGTCGGTAACGCCCTCGGCGAGGCAGTCGCGGTCGCCAACCGGGGCTGGGCCTACCAGCGTGCGGGCCGGCCCCGCGAGGCGATCCCGTGCCATCGACGTAGCCTTGCCGTGTTCGACGGTCTGCAGGACCACTACAACGCGGCCGAACAACACTGGGCGCTCGGCCAGGCCTCGCACGCGCTCGGAGACCTGCCCGCCGCACGCGTCCACTGGCACACCGCCATCGCCATGCTCCGCCGCATCCAGGCCGTCGACGAACAGGAAGCCGCCCGCCTCTTCGCCCAGGACGTTCCCGAAACCCCGGAACTGATCCGCCTCAACACCTGAGCCTTGGCAAGGGTTTTGGCAAGGCAGGCGCGGCACAGTAGTCCCCGCCGGCCCCGGAGGGGCGGCGCCCAGCTTCGAGCAGACCCGGGGGGACCAATGACCCGCCCTGACCAGTGGCGACTTCCGTTGCGAGCGGACATCCTGCGTGCGGCCGCCCTACGCCCGCACGCGCCCCCACGCCTGCTCCGCGCCGCCGACGCGGTTCTGGACGGCAAGTTCACCTGGGAGGAGGTCGCCAGCGGCCAGTGCGCCCACCCCTTCGCCCGCTCGTTGTTCACTCCCAAGGCGCAAGAAACGGTGTGGCCCCTCCTCCAGCAGGTTGCCGACGAGCTGACCCCGCCCCCGGAACTCCGAGTCCGCCGCCCGCCGCCTGCCGATGACGACGAGGATGACGACTTCAGTTTCCGGACCTACCGGGTGAAAGGGCCCTGATGACAGGAAATTCCGGCCCCGGTTTCTACGCGGACCCCGAAGGCATCAAGGGGATCGCGAAGCGGCTTTCGGATGCCGCTGAGGCCATGCGAGCCAATGCCGACGAGATGGTGCTCGACTGCATGTTCGGCACCGCGAACGAGGCCGGCACGACTTCGGGACCGTGCTCCGTTTTCGGTGCCCGCACCCCGGGTGGCGCCCGGCTCGGGCAGAAGTTCGACGACCTGATCGGCGAGCTGGCGAGTTATGGTCGCGCGCTGGCCGGCTCGATGAGCACGGCCGCCGACCAGCTGAGCAGAACAGGCGACATCTACGTACAGACCGACTCCGACGTCTCCGGAAACTAGGAACAGCCTTGTCTTTCCCTCCAGTGCCTGCCGGGCCCCAAGATCTCAAACCGCAGCTTTTCTCGGACTGTTATGACGTGCTCGCGCGGAAGATCCGTGACGAGACGCCATTGGCGTGGAAGCCAGGACTGATGCCGGGCATGGCCTCCACGCCCGACTACGAGACCCAGGAGAAATGGATCGAAGAGGCCGAGGCGAACCTGGCGCTGTGGCTGGACTACGCGTGTGACGGCGACTTGACGCTGATTCCCGGCCGTTCCGCCGGCCCGTGGAAGGTTCTCTCGGACCACGGTCACCGGCTCTATCGCGATGCCGCCATCAAATGGGAAGTCGCCGTCAAGGATCTGGAAGAGGTCTGGAAGGGCCAAGGGCACGCTGCGGCGGAGGAGTACCTGGATGACACCCAGAAGCTCGTGGAGGGCTTTTGCCCGGCCGTGGACGGCAGCGATTCCGGGCTGATCACGCAGGTGGCCCTGGCCCTGCAGGATGCGTACGCCACGGTGAGCGCGTTCAAGATGGATCTGTACAAACTGGCCAAGCAGGCTTCGGACCAACTCGACGACCTGGATCACGGCTCGGGTGAGCTCGCCGGCGTGGCGCTGATGGTCACCGGGCTCGCCATCGAAGCGATCGGGTCCGTGGGCCAGGCGTCGAACTCCGTGTTCGGGCAGGCCGGCGGCGGAGTGGCGACGGCACTGGGCGACTTGGTCTTCCAGGCGGGGAAAACGAAGTTCGACGCCGAACAACCCGTCGGCGGCGGAGACCCGCAGGCGATCATGGACTCGCTGGTGAAGGCCACCAAGAAGGCGGCCGAGGACTACTCGACCGCGGCCGAAAAGGTCGGCAACTCCAGTCTCAGCAGGGTCTGGCGCGTGATAGACGGCATGCGGACGAACTCGATCACGCCCTTGCGCCCGGCAGCGGCGCCCGAGTCGGCGGTGGCCCCGTCGGCCACGCTGTCCGGGCTCTTTCCCAGCTGAGGCGCCGGGTGAGCCGCAATCAGCCGGAAGTCGTGTGCTATGGCGAGGAAGATCGATGAGTGACATCACGTCCCCGGTTGCGCTGAGGGTGCGGGACCTCGTCCGCGACGTCGTGACCGAGGTCGCCCCGGAGGAATTGCCCGTGGTCGAGGGATTGCTCCAGTTCGATGACGACACGGTGGTCCGGCGGCTGCGGCGCGGGAACCGGCTGAGGGAACCACTGGGTTTCGGCCTGGGTGAGATTGCGACGCTGGTGACACCGGCACTCTGGCTCGTCCTCGACGAGGCGGGACGCCGGTTCGCCGGAGCGGCGGTCGAGAGCGCCGGAAAGCGCTTGCGGGCGGCGTGCCGAGCACTGCTGCGACGTCGATCGAAGCCAGTGACCGTGCCCTTGCTCACCCGCGAGCAAGTCGCCGATGTCCGGCACCGTGTACTGGAATCCGCTGTGCGCAACGGGTTGACGCGGCCGGACGCGGTCGCGCTGGCGGACGCGGTGGCCGCCCGGCTGTTCCTGCCCGAGCCGGATGGCACCGACGGTGATCCGGCCGACTCCTAGCGAATGGACTCGGCGGCGCTCACCCGCGCGACGATCGATCCCCGTGTTCTGGTGGCGGGAACGACCATCCGGTTCCTGCTCCTGCTGGTGTTGTTGCTGATCAGCATCGTTTCGATGGCGTCCTTCCTGATCGGCAACGGGATCTTCGGAACCTGGGAGAACGGCTGGGGGTGCCTGCTCGCCGCCGGTGCCGATCCGAACTCCGGGGACTTGCTGTCCGTTGCATCGGACCCAACGCAGAACGCCGCCTACGTCGCGTGCGTGGCACGGTTCGCGTCGAGCCCACCATGGTGGCTGGTGCCGGCCTGGTTGCTGCTGGTGGTGCTGGCAGCGGCCATCCTCTTCTGCGTCCTCCCGGCCTGGCGGGGCCGACGAGGCCGGGTCGTTCCGCTGGATCTCCTCGACAGCGGCGTCGAACTGGACCGCGAACTCTCCATGCTGGTCGAGACCGCCGGGCTCGCCCGATCGCCGCGGTTCGTCGTCGCTCCGGCCGCGGCCACGACCAGTGCGGTGGTCTACGGCCGGTTCCGGCGGCATACGGTATGTCTGCACGGCGGTCTTGTCGCCCGCAGATCCACCGACCCCGGCGGCTTTCGCGCGGTGGTCCTGCATGAACTGGCCCATATCCGCAATGGTGATGTCGGCCTCACCTACGCGACCGTCGCACTCTGGCGTGTGTTCTTCGTCGGCGTGCTTGTTCCTTACACCTGGGGAATGGTCAGGATCGTCCTGTCACCGTCCAACTTCTGGACCGGCGGGTTGCCGGTCGTGGTCCGCGGCGTCGCATTGGCCACGGTCATGGTCGTGCTGGTTTACCTGGCCCGTGCCGACGTGTTGCGCAACCGTGAGATCTACGCGGACCTGGACGCCCTCGGCTGGGGCGCCGATATCCAGCGATGGCGGAGAATGGCCACGCCACACGCGGCCAGAAGCAGGCTGGCGTCGTTCACGGAGTTGTGGCACTCCCATCCGCGGTGGCACCTTCGTCACGCATCACTGCTCGATCCGGCGCCGCTGTTCGGCATGCGGGCGTTTCCGATGTTCCTCACCGGCGTCATCGCCGCGCTCGTCGAATACCAGACGGTGCTCGTGCCGTCGCTTGTTTCCTCGCGCTTGACCGTGGTGCTGGTGATCGCGGGCATCGCGGCCGGGATCGTGGGAACGAGCGCGTGGCGCGGGGCGAGCTACTCGCTGCTCGTTTCCGGCTCGCACCCCTCCGGCGCGCGGGCGGGATTGTGGCTGGGCACGGGATTCGTCGCCGGCGAACTCGTCACGAACGCGACCACGATGAACACTTGGCTGCCGCGGCAACCGGAAACACTGCTGCTGCCGGTCATCGCCTCGGTCGTCTTGACCTGGTGGGCCACCGAGTGCGCCCACCTGTGGTCGCTCGCGTGGCGGGGGCGTGGAGCGCGACTGATCGTGCTGGCCGGGGTGGCGGCCCTGTGGCTCGTCTTCGCCGCGGCGTTGAGCTGGTGGGACGCGTGGGGCTACATCTTCGCCGACGGATGGCCCTATCCAGCGAGTG
The DNA here is from genome assembly GCF_039542405.1 of Amycolatopsis dongchuanensis. NCBI lineage: Bacteria > Bacillati > Actinomycetota > Actinomycetes > Pseudonocardiales > Pseudonocardiaceae > Amycolatopsis > Amycolatopsis dongchuanensis. Next base: position 1,160 of record NZ_BAABIB010000120.1, on the reverse strand, counting down.
CGACCCGGCAGTCGCTGGATCAAATGTTCCCAGGTCCCGATGGCGGGCATTCGGTCACGGTCTCGGCGATCGCCGCGCTGGGCATGTCGCTGGAATCGCTGGTCTCCCGCCCGCTCGGGCTCCCCGGCTGGGCGTCCACGGTGATGTGGAGTTATCCCTTTCTGGCCTACCTGGCTGCTTCGGCGACGAAGAGGCAACGCTGGCTCGACAGGCTCGCAGGCGGCGAAGACCGGTGGCCGCGGCAGGAAGCACCACCTGCCCGGCCGGTCGTCGTGACGGGCGTGATCGGAGGTGTGCTGGGTTGCGCGGGCGCCGGGCTGGTGATGGTGTACCTACATCCCGGCCGTCCCGCGTTGAGCCAAAGTCTGCGCTACGAGCTGATTTTCCAGGCATGGGCGCTGGTCGTCCTCGTCGGTGTGGCAACCGCGACGGCGGCCGTGATGGTTTTGCGGGTTCAGGCTTTCCGGCTCGTCGCGGCGATGACCGCGGCGCACCTGGCGTTGCTGATCGGTTTCGCCGGTGCCGCCGTACTCGTCGCGCTCGACGGTTGTCTTGGGCCGATGAACATCCTGGGACGAAGGTGTCATGCACTGCCCGAAAACGGCTGGTTGTTCGTGAGCTCTCTGCTGCCCCTGGCTTTGGTACTCACGACGATCACTACGTCCGTGGTGGCATTGACCCGTGTGGGCGTCCGGAACCGGAAGTTCACCCGGCCGCTTGGAGCGTCCCGTGGGCCGAAGAGAATTCGAGTGTCCATTATGGTCATCCTCGTGGTGATCGCCGCCGGGATCACCGCCGCGGTGGAACCTCCCTTGGCAGGGCGCGTATCCGCAGACGGATCCGAAACGAGTACCGGCGGCCTGATGCCGGCTCCGGGCACTGCTTCCGGCAGGCCGTCTTCGCCGAAAATCCTCGCGCTTCAGGTGTACTGGTGGGGCAGATACGGCGGATTGCAGTCGCTTCGGGACGTGAACGACGCACTCGGACGTTTCACGACGGCGTACCAGGAGGCCACCGATGGTCCGGAGGCCGGTATCGTCAAACGGGACAACTTCCGGCCGGCCTGTTCCGGTCTGCAACGGGCCACGCAGGGCGCCAGGACTTAGAGCTTGTCTCACTTGGTGAGTTTCTTGTAGCAGGTGATGGCGGCTCCGAGGGTG